>JAKAEN010000049.1 GCA_021818355.1 Actinomycetes bacterium
AGCTGATCGGCCAGCACCGCTCCACCCAGCGCTATACGCCAAAGCCGCCGGAGGAACGGGATGCCGAGATCACCGAATGGCTGCGCGCCCATGCGATCAAATACCCCCGCTGTGGATACAAGCGGGCCTGGGCGGCCCTTCTCAGAGAGGGCTGGCACCTGGCCCGAAGCTACGTGCACAGACTCTGGAGGGAGGCAGGACTTAAAGTGCCCTACAAGAAAAAGCGCGCAAGCGCCACGGCAATCCTTCGGGATGGCACAGACCCCTTGACTCCAACGTCACCTGGGCGGCTGACTTCCAATTCGACCAGAGCGAAGACAAGCGGGTGATCAAGCTCTTGAATATCGTGGACGAGTACGACCGGCGCTGGCTGGCATCACGATCCGCCAGGTCCATCGACGCCTTGGGGGTGATCGCCACCCTGGATGGCCTGGTGGCCGAGAACGGAGCACCCGTCTACCTGCGCGTCGACCATGGACCTGAGTTCATCGCCGGCCTCCTGGCGGACTGGTGCGCCGAGATGGGCGTGGAGCTGCTCTACACAGAGCCGGGATCGCCTTGGCAAAATGGTGTGATCGAGGCGCTTAACGGCCGTGTACGGGACGAGTACCTGAACGGCGAGCTCTTCCTGGACGTTACCCAAGCCCAGGCCATCCTGGATCACGCCAGAGCCGATTACAACGTACATCGCCGGCACAGCTCCCTTGGCTATCTGACCCCCGCCGAGTTCAGGGAACTCGACACCATCGAACAGCGGCAGGTACTTGCCGGCGCTGCCAAGTACAAGGGCTGGGCGGCGCCTCAGCTGCGGGCCGCATAGCGGCTGCTGTACTTGTGGACGACGCTTCGCCTCGACCACAGGGTCCACAGCCGATCAGCTACTACCGGAAATACGACAACGACGATGATGGCCATAACGACGACGCAAGTGCGGCCGACGCTACGGCCATGGGCTAATCTTGCCCAACGAACCCGAGGCTCTGGCTCACGTTAGGACTGGACCAAAAACCGCGGGCCCCTCACTCGAGATCATCGAAGACCGCCACTCCACCCGGGCCATGATCATCGCCTCCCAGCTACCGGTTGCATCCTGCCACTCTGCGCGTGCGAACGCCGGGGCGGGCAGGGATGTGTGGCGTTTTGAAGGGCGTTGCGAGCCTCCGATGGCCGGGTAAATCGTTGTCGCAGCGAGGTGCTATGGTCAGCGCCGGCTCAAGAATGCGTCCAAGCGGCCCTCGGGCCCCGCGCATGGCAACCGTCCCGTGGAAACGGTGCCCCCGGAGGAAGAGCCGGCCCGCGCGCGGTGCGCGGGCAAAGCCACGGGGGCCGGCCTGAGGCGGGCCTCCCTGGAGCGGAGGTGTTGCCTTGGAATTGACCGTTCACCTAGCCTGCGGTTATCTGCACGGCCAGACCGACTTGGGTGAGCAACGCTGCCACTGCCAGCCCCGTCTGAAGTGGCAGCGCGGCGACATAGCCGAATTGCGCCAGCTTTGCCCTTCCTGCCTGTCTGCGCCGGCTGGGGGACCGAGCCGTTGGTCTGTACTTGTCTGCAGGAGGTGCTGGCTGGAGAACCGGGCCAAGTATCACCTGCCCCTTGCGCGCCACTCGATCGCCAATGCCATCTTGCTCGAGGCAAATGCCGGCTCCGCGGAGGTCGCCAAGTTTCAGGAGGCGATCCTGGGAATGTTCGACATTCAGCGGCGCCTCGGAGAGTGGCGGCGGGTTCACCTGGAGAGATTGCTGGCCCACGCCGGGTTCGAAGCGGTGGCCGAGATGCCCGAGTACCTTGTCCATCTCCTGGCTCGGCTCCACCTGCCGCCGCCCGAGGAGGCGGTGCTCGCCCTGGCGGCCTGGCTGCGGGAGGGTGGGCCGATCGCCGCCGACTGGTAATAAGGCCCCACCGGCGCTGGACGGCGACGATAGCGGCAATGCCGTGCACCCGCATGGCGATCGTCTCAGCCACCCTTCACCGGGGGTGCGCTAGATTCCAGCGGCGGATGAGCGTAGCGACCGAGGGGCATGGCCGGGGGCGAAGGGTTCTTCCACGCGTCAACCGCGTGGTGCTCGCCATACTGGCCGCCGCCACCGCCATCTTCGCGATCGTGGGGGCGATACGCCTCAGGCAGGTGACCACCCCGCCTCCGCCCGCGGCCATCGGGCACGTCTCCGCAGCCGGCCAACAGGTGATCGACGGCTTTGGCGCCTCGGGTGCCTGGTGGTCCGGCCCCGTCTACGGGATGCCCGTCGCCACGCGCCAGGACGTGGGCAAGCTGCTCTTCTCATCGAGCGGTCTCGAGTTAAGCCAGTTCCGCTACAACATCGGAGGGGGTGGAGTGGGGGTGCGCACACCTTGGAAGGTCGCACCCACCTTCCTGACCGCTTCCGGGAGCTACAACTTCGGAGCCGACCCCGCCGGCCTCTACTTCCTGAAGATGGCGTCCTCCTACCATGTGCGGGACCTTATCGGCTTCGTCAACTCGGCGCCGGCCGTCTTCACCAGCAATCACCAGTCCTGCGGAGGCACGCTCATACGCTCCGACATCGCCGCGTACGCCAAGTACGTCACCAATGTGGTGGTTGGCATCCGGCGCCACTTCGGGGTGAAGCTCAACTACGTGTCGCCTATGAACGAGCCGGACGGTGCAATGTCCCCTTGCGTGCAGGAGGGCATGCGGGTGCCGGTGGGGGAGAGGGCGGCCGTTGTGGTCGACCTGGGACGAGACCTGGCGGGCAGAGCCCCCTGGGCCAAGGAGATCGCCGACGAGTCGTCCCAAGTCGCCTTCCAGCTGATGCCTGAGCTGCCGCGCTGGGTGCACCGGGACGGCGCCGGCCAATACATCGCCTACGTGGCCCACCACACCTACGACTATCCCGGCCCGCGAGTCCTTAGCGCCATGCACGCGCTCCTGAAGCGCCTGGGGTTGCGCTCCTGGATGACCGAGATCTGCTGCTACAACGGTGCCCGTTTTGGATATCAGTACGACCCGACCATGGTCTCAGGGATGTGGCTGGCCAAATCCATCTACAACGACCTCGTCTACGGAGGCGACTCGGCCTTCCAGTGGTGGACGGCGCTCTCGCCCAACCTGGGGTGCGAGCCGGCCAGCGACAAGGGCTGTGCCGAGCGGGCGAACATCCTGGGCAGGAACGACGGCCTGGTCTACTACGACATCAATTACCACCAGGACGGGGATACGACTTTATATACGACCAAGCGCTACTACGTGATGGGCAACTACTCGCGCTTCGTCCCTCCCGGCTCCGTGCTGCACCGCGTCACGGGCCTTCCCCCCGGTCTGGAGGCACTTGCCGCGCTCAAGAAGGGCAGGTGGTCCCTGGTCCTGATAGACGACCGGGCACCGAATTCGCCTCAATTCCGCGTCGCCATAGCCCTTCCCGGCCATCCGGGCGGGCTCCGGCTGGAGGCCTCGGCGGTTACAAGCCAGAGCGCCTCCTGGGCTAGAGTCAAAGACGTGGCGGTCTCGCACGGCGGGGTGGTCAGCTTTCCGACATCGGGTCAGGATGTGATCTCGCTCGAGCTGGGGGCGGCAGGCGCCTCCGCGTAGGAGCTGCGCCTCTTCATCCGGTTGGTCCGAGGCCGCGGGATTCTTTCCAAGGAGAGGGGTGCAATGGGGGAATCTGCCAGGGTGCGCTTCGCGGTGGTGCTGGCCGCCGGGGAAGGCACCCGCATGAAATCTTCGCGGCCCAAGCCGCTGGTGCGGCTGTGCGGCAAGCCCATGATCGCCCACATCCTGGAGGCCCTCTACGAGGCGGGCCTCGAGGAGGCGGTGGTGGTGATCGGCTTCAAGAGCGACTCGGTGCGCGAGAGCGTCAACCGCTTCGCTCCGGCCGGGATGCGCATCGCCTTCGTCGAGCAGAGCCGCCAACGCGGAACCGGCGACGCCTTGGCCACCGCGCTTACCGCGCTTCCCGATCCTCTCGGATACGCGGGCAAGGAGCCGCCGGTGGTGATGGTGGTTCCCGGCGACACCCCCCTGCTGCGCGCGGCGACCATCTCCTCCCTGCTTGAGGCGCACGACTCCGCCAAGAGCGCGGTAACCCTGGCATATTCGGAGGTGGACGACCCCGCCGGCTACGGGAGGGTGATCTTCGGCAAGGGCGATGCGGTCGCAAAGATAGTGGAGGACAAGGACGCCACCGACGAGGAGCGCGCCTCGCACCTTATAAATGCGGGCTTCTACGCGCTCAATCTCGACTTCCTCGCCCCGGCGCTCAGGCGCCTGAGCCCCAAGAACGCCCAGGGCGAGTATTACCTGACCGACGTGATCGAGATCCTGGCCAAGGCCGGCTACCCGGTGGCGGGCTTCCGCCTCGCCGATCCCATCGAGGCCCACGGGGTGAACGACAGGCACCAGCTCGCCGAAGCCGAAAGGCGCATGCGCGAGCGCATCAACGCCTCCTTCCTGATGCGCGGCGTGAACCTGGTCGACCCGAGCAGTATTTACATCGACTCAACCGTCGAGATCGGCCAGGACACTACAATTTGGCCGGGATCTTTCTTGGTTGGCCAGACCGCGATAGGCAAAGGCGCCGAGATCGGGCCGGAGGTGAGGATCTCCGACTCCGTAGTCGACGACGGTGCGCGCGTGCTCCGCTCCGAGCTCGAGGGCTGCCATGTCGGCCGCGAGGCGGTGGTGGGTCCGTACGCAGTGCTGAAGTCCGGGGCAAAAGTGCCGCCCGAGACGGAAACCGGATCGTTCGTGGTTTTGGAGTAGCGGTGGAACTGGTTCCTAGGAAACGTTTGGAGATCTACAGCGGGCGGTCCCACCCCGAGCTCGCGGCCGAGGTGGCCTTTCATCTCGATGTGCCCTTGGGCAAAGTGGATCTGAGGGAGTTCGCCGACGGGGAGATCTACTGCCGGTTCGGCGAGTCCATCCGCGGCAAGGACATCTTCATCCTGCAGTCGCACGCCTACCCGGTCAATTCCGCCATCTTCGAGCAGTTGAACATGATCGACGCCGCCAAGCGCGCCTCCGCCAAACGCATCACCGCGGTCTGCCCCTACTACGGCTATTCGCGTCAGGACCGCAAGGCGTCGGGCCGTGAGCAGATCACCGCCAAGCTGGTGGCGGACATGCTCGCGGCGGCTGGGGCCGACCGTATCATCGCCGTCGACCTCCACTCTGGCCAGATACAGGGCTTCTTCGACGGGCCGGTTGACCATTTGACCGCCATGCCGGTGCTCATCGACTACCTGCGCGCCAATGCCGACACCGACACCGTCATCGTCGCTCCCGACGCGGGCCGCGTGAAGGTGGCCTCCCGCTTCTCCCTCTACCTGGACATGGAGCTGGCCTTCGTCCACAAGCGCCGCCCGCGGGGCAAGGCGAACGTCGTGGAAGCGCTCGACGTCGTCGGCGACGTCGAAGGCAAGCGTTGCGTGATCATCGACGACATGATCGACACCGCGGGCACCATCACCGCCGCGGCGGAACTGCTGATGAAGCAAGGCGCCGCCGACGTTTGGGCCATGGCCACCCACGGCATCCTCTCCGACCCGGCCAGCAGGCGGCTGATGGACTCGCCCATCTCAAGGGTGGTGATCACCAACACCCTCCCGCTTGCGCCGGAGCGGCGTATCCCCAAGCTCGAGGTGCTCTCCATCGCCAAGGTGATCGCCCAGGCCATCGGCGCCGTCTTCGAGGACACCTCGGTCTCGGACATCTTCGGAGGCGAGAACCTCTCCTAGTCGGCCAGGTTGGCGCAGGTGGGGCCAGGGGTTTCCACTATGATTCTTTGGGCTGTATTGAAGCCCGGTCGGGCTTGAAAGTTTTCTCTGCGAGGTTCCCAAGGTGTCCGAAGTAGTCATGCAGGCCGTAACCGGTCGTGAGCTGGGTAGCCGGGCTTCGCGGCGCCTGCGTGCCGAGGGCTTCGTCCCGGTCACTCTCTACGGCGGGGCCAAGCCCGAGGTAGCCGCTGTCGGCGCCCGTGAGCTGGGCAACCTGGTGGCCCACCGCCCCATAATCGGCTCCATCCTCGAGATCGAGCTCGACGGCAAGCGTCATGCCACCCTGGTCAAGGAAGTTCAGCGCCATCCCGTCAAGCGCACCCTTCTCCACGTCGACCTCCAGCTCCTCACCGCCAAGCAGTCGGTCACTGTCGCGGTTCAGCTGATCGCGGGCGAGGGCCTGGAGCTCGCGCGGGACACCATTGAGGTCACCGGCTCCGTCTCGGCGGTCCCCGCCTCCATCGAGGTGGACCCGGCAACGGCTGTGGGCGGCACGGTGACCGCTGGGGCGCTCAAGCTCCCCAAGGGCATCGAGCTCGCCTCGGATCCGGAGGCCGTGGTGGCCACCGAGGTCGACGGCCAAGAGGGAGAGTGAGCGGGCGGCGGTGAAATCCGTCAAGATCGTGCTCGGCCTCGGCAACCCGGGGCTCGAGTATGCCACCTCCCGCCACAACTTCGGCGCGCGCGCCTTGCAGCTGGCGTGCAAGAGAAGGGGGCTGAAGCTCATCCCCTCGCTCTCCAGCCGCTCGCTGCTCGCCGAGGAGCGCCAAGGGCTGGACGTGGTGGCCTTCGCCTTTCCCCAGACCTATATGAACGACTCCGGCGCGGCCCTGCGTGGCCTGCTCCGGCGTTATCACATAACTTCGCCTGCCGATCTCATCGTCCTCCACGACGAGCTTGACCTGCCTCCCGGAGTGGTTCGTATCAAGGCCGGGGGCGGCTCGGCCGGCCACAACGGACTGAAGTCCATTGTGGTTCACCTCGGCTCGTCCTCCTTCACCCGCGTGCGCATCGGCATCGGCCGCCCCACCGGCAGCCAGAGCGTCACTGACTATGTGCTGGCCCGGCTCAGCCAGCGCCAGTTGGAGCCATTCGAGGCCGAGTTCGAATCGGCCGCCGACGCTCTTGACCTCATCCTGGCCAAGGGAGTGGAGGCGGCGATGAACGAGTTCAACGGGCGCTAGGCCCCTGGTGAGCGTGATCGGTTTCCTGGTCGACCGCCTGGTCGACGCGCACGCGCTCTCCGCGGCCGAAAGACCCGGATCCTCATTCGTGGCCGGGGAGGCCGCCTTCGCGCCCACCTTGGCCGCCATCACCTCTGAGCTGTCCGCCGGGGCCCGCCTGGCGGTGGTGGTGCCCACCGAGAGCGACGCCGCCCTTCTCTCCTCCACCCTGGCGGCGTTCGGCCCGTTGGCAAGCGCCGCCCTGGTTCCCGCCTGGGACACCTTCGCCCTGGAGCGCGTCTCGCCGAGAGCCGAATCCATGGGTGCGCGCATGCGCCAGCTGCGCTCCCTCCGGCGCCGCGACGACGATGGCGCCCGCATCCTGGTCTTCTCGGCCCGCTCCGCCGCCCAGCGCATCTCGCTCGCCATGCTCGACTACGAACCTCTGGTGCTGGCCCCGGGTGTGCGGATCGACCTCGACGAAGCCGCGGCTCGCTTGGCGGGCATGGGATATCGCCGCGAGTACCAGGTCGAATCGATCGGCGAGTTCTCCATTCGCGGCTCCATCCTCGACGTCTTCCCCGCCGACGGCGCCACGCCGGTGCGCGCCGACCTCTTCGGCGACGAGATCGACCGCCTGGTGGAGTTCGGCTTGGCCGACCAGCGTTCGGGCGCGGCTCTCGAGAGCGTGGAGGTGCATCCCGCCCGGGAGTTCCGGCCGTTGGCCGAGCACCGGGCGGAGGCCGCCCGTCTCGCGGCGCGGTATCCGGCCCTGGCTCCGGTCTTCGAGCGCATCTCCGAGGGCGAACTCTTCGACGGCATGGAATCCTTCGCCGCCTTCTTTCCCGACTTCTCCGCAGGCCCCCTCTCGCTCCTGGCACCGGGGGACCGCCTGGTGGTCAGCGAGGCCGCCCGGGTTACCGAGCGCGTGACCGCCCTGGTGGAGGAGGAGCGGGATCTGCTCAGGGCCATCGGCCCGACCTGGCAGCTCGAGGAGGAGGGGCTCGAGGAGCTCAGCCTCTACAGCGACGCCTCCTCCTTGCTGGAGGGTTCCTCGATTCCCATCTCACTGCGCTCCGCGGTGGCCTCCGCCGGAGGCGGAGCGGCAGTGGCCGTGGAGCGGGCTGAGCTGGCCGACCGTCGCGACGAGTCGATCGTCGCCGCCATGCGCAGGGATCTCGCCGCGGGAATGCTCACGGTTATCAGTGCGGACACCGTGGCCATGGCCAATCGCATCATCGCCTCCCTGCGCGAGGCGGGAGTCGCGGCCAAGCCGGTGCGAAGCGAGGACGAGCTTGCCGCGCTGGCCCGGACCTCGGCGCGCTCGCGCCCGGTCGCCTGCGTCATCACCCCCCTGGAGGCGGGCTTCCGCTCCGATGCTGCCTCGCTCAGCGTATACGCGCCCTTCGACCTCACCGGGCGACGGCCCAAGCGCACCACCGCGCGGCAGTCCGCGCGGGCAACCGCCGCGCTCTTCGAGAGCCTGGAGCCCGGAGCCTACGTGGTCCACGACTTCCACGGGGTAGGGCAGTACCTGGGCATGGTGCGGCGCGAGGTGGACGGAGTAGAGCGGGACTACCTGGAGATCGAGTACCGGGACAAGGCGCGACTCTTCCTGCCCACCGACCAGATGTCGGTGATCACCCCCTACACCGGGGGCGAGAAGCCGGCCCTGTCGCGCATGGGCGGCCAGGAGTGGCACCGCACCAAGGCCAAGGTGCGCAAGAGTGTCGAGCGCATCGCCCAGGAGCTGGTGCTCCTATACCAGAAGCGCATGAACGCCGAGGGCTTCGCCTTCGCCCCCGACTCGCCCTGGCAGGCTGAGATGGAGGACCTCTTCCCTTACACCCTTACCCGCGACCAGGCGGCCGCGGTGGAGGCGGTCAAGTCCGACATGGAGGCCGCCCGCCCCATGGACCGTCTGCTCTGCGGGGACGTTGGCTTCGGCAAGACCGAGGTGGCGCTGAGGGCCGCCTTCAAGGCCGTCCAGTCGGGGAAGCAGGTGGCGGTACTGGTGCCGACCACGCTTCTCGCGCATCAGCACCACCAGACCTTCGCCGAGCGCTTCGAGCCCTTCGGGGTGCGGGTGGAGGTGGTCTCACGATTCCTGGGCCCGGGAGAGACGCGCGAGGTGCTGGCGGGCCTGGCCACCGGGGCGGTGGACGTGGTGATCGGAACCCACCGCCTGCTCTCCAAGGACGTGCGCTTTTCGGATCTGGGCCTGCTGATCGTCGACGAGGAGCAGCGCTTCGGTGTCAACCACAAGGAGGCCATCAAGAAGATGGCCGTGGGGGTGGACGTGCTGACCATGAGCGCCACACCCATTCCCCGCACACTGGAGATGTCGCTGACCGGCCTGCGCGACTTGTCCCTCCTGACCACCCCGCCGGGATCGCGCCAGCCCATCCTCACCTATGTGGGCTCCTACGACGAGGCCACCGTCGAGGAGGCGATCCGCCGCGAACTCCTGCGCGAGGGCCAGGTCTTCTTCGTCCACAACCGGGTGATGGACATCGAGACAGTCGCCTCGCGCCTGCACCAGCTGGTTCCCGAGGCACGCATCGCGGTGGCTCATGGCCAGATGGAGGGAACCGAGCTGGAGAAGGTGGTGGACGCCTTCTGGCAGGGTGAGACCGACGTGCTGGTCTGCACCACCATCATCGAGTCGGGAATCGACATGCCCGCGGTCAACACCCTGGTGGTGGACCGTGCGGAGTGGATGGGCCTCTCCCAGCTCCACCAGCTGCGCGGCCGGGTGGGACGTGGCGGAATCAAGGCCTACGCCTACCTGCTGCACGCCCCGGACACCAAGCTCACCGACGAGGCCTACGAGCGCCTGAAGACCATTGGCGAGGCCGTCGAGCTGGGAGCGGGTTTCAGGATCGCCATGCGCGACCTCGAGATCCGCGGGGCGGGAAACCTTCTAGGGCGCAACCAGTCGGGCCACATCGCCGCTGTGGGGTACGACACCTACGTGAAGATGGTCAAGGACGCCATCGCCTACTTGAACGGCGAGGAGTCCACGGCGCGTCCGGAGGTGCGGGTGGACGTGGCGGTGACGGCGGCCATCCCGAGCTCCTACGTCGCCAAGGACGACCTGCGGCTTCAGGCCTACAAGGAGCTGGCCGACTGCTTCGACGACGCCGCGGTGGAGGAGCTCGCCAAGGGGTGGGAGGACCGCTTCGGCCGCATCCCGGCCGAGACGCTGGCCCTCATGGACGTGACCCGCATCCGCAACCGCGCGGTCGAGGCGGGTGCCACCGAGGTGCGCGCCGAGCGCATCGGCAGCGCGCTTGGCAGGCGCCTGCGCCTTCGCGTGGTGGGGGCCACGATGCCCCAGAGCGCCTTGGTCAACTTCCAGCGCCGCTTTGCCAAGGCGGCCTACCACGAGCACTCCCGGACGCTCACGCTGGAGGAGGCGGGGCAGGAGTCCCCGACCAGGCTGGCGCTGGAGGTGCTGGACCTGGTGCTGGCACGCCAGAACCCCAATGCAGCCCAGCGCAGCTAGATTCTTAGTTGTTGTGCGCAGCGCTTGAGGACGGGAGGAAGATGGCGCAACCTGGAGTCGGGCTTACGCAATTCGCCAAGAGCCTCTCGGCTTTCCTTGTCGAGGCGGGCTGGGAGGAGGACACCAAGGAGGATTTGATCACCTTCCTTGGCGGAACCACCACCGACAGCCTCGAGCTGGGCTACATGTGCAATCTCGCCCCCGACTCCGACCAGGTGGCCGTCTCCGTCGTCTTCGAACATCCCGTCGAGGCTGGGCTGCACATGAAGCTGCTCATGCTCATGAACGAGATGAACAAGGGCGCGCTGCCGGGCGCGGTCTCCTACCACTTCGATGACGAGCTGGTCGAGGTCTGCTCCAGCCTGCTGGTTGGCGGACTGGACGAGCTGGAGACGGAATGGGTGGAGGAGATCGCGGTCGACTCCTTCCTGCAGGTGCACGAGCTGCTCATCGGTGTGGCTCTGGCCGCGCACATGGCGATCACCGAGCTGGCGGAGGCGCCGGCGTCGAGGACGCATTCTCCAAGTTCACCGGCGCGGTGGACACTTTCATCGCCGCGCTGGAGATCGACCTGGAGGACGACTGACCTTCGCCCCCGCGTGGGCGGAGCTTTATCCGGAAGGAAGTAGATGCCCATGCGGTTTCGCCGCAAGTACGGAGTCGTGCTGCCCGCCGCCTTGGCGGCCGGCCTGATGGCCTCGGGCTGCACCGCCACCACCCCGTATGCCGCCAAGGTCGGTTCCCAGGTGATCAGCGTGTCGGCTCTGAACCAGGAGGCCCACGACCTGGCCTCCAACTCGGCTTTTGTCGCCACCATCTCCCAGTCGGTGCAGGTGAAGGGGAGCGGCACCAACACTTACACCACCAGCTTCATGGACAGCGTCCTGGGCCGCAGAATCGCTCTGGTGCTGATTCAGCAGGCGCTGCACAAGCTCGGACTCGGGCTTTCCACCTCCTCGCCGATCGCCGTTCTGACCGCCGAGCAGTCCTACGGCGGCCCGCAGGCCTTCGCCGCCTTCCCCAAGCGCTATCAGGCCCAGCTGATCTCCGACACCGCCGACATCACCGCGCTTGAGGCCTACCTGACCAAGACGAATATCTCCATCCCGGCGCTGCAGAGCTTCTACAACGCCCACCCGGAGCAGTTCACCCAGATCTGCTCCTATCACATCCTCTCGCCGACTCTTTCGGCCTCCCAGAAGATCTACGCGCAGCTGCAGGCGGGAGCCAACTTCGCCCAGCTTGCCAAGGCCCAGTCCTCGGACTCGGCCTCCGCCCAGGCGGGCGGATACCTGGGATGCGGCACCTTCGCCCAGTACCAGAACGCCTTCGGGACCGCCTTCGCCAACACCGTGGCCACGGCGCCGCTCAACAAGCCCCAGGCGCCGGTGGCGGAGAAGAGCGGGTACGGCGTGGCCATGGCCGCCTCCCGGTCGCTGATCCCCTTCCAGCAGTCGATCCCCTCGGTGGTGGCGACCCTCTTCGGCAACTCCGGCAGTGCCGCGGTGGGCTCCTTCGTCTCCGGACTTGCCAAGGCGGCCAACATCCAGGTCAACCCGGCCTATGGCTCCTACAAGATCTCCGGCACCACCGCCCAGGTGGTTCCGCCTCCCACGCCCAAGCCCTAGGAGCGGCAAATGAGCGCTTCCCGCCCATCCCGAGCCCGCCTGGTGGCGGTAGGACTTGGCCCCGGGGGTGAGGGCGCGATCACCCTGGCCGCGCTGGATGCACTGGACTCGGCCGACCTGGTGGTTCTCAGGACCGCCGTCCATCCCGGAGTGCGGGAGCTGCTCGCACGCCCGGAGCTGGCCGGCACGAGCGTCTACTCATGCGATCCGCTCTACGAGACCTCCTCGGACTTCGAGGAGGTCTACGCCTCCATCGCCGAGCGGACGGCCTCCCTTTCCGGCAATGGAGGCCTCTCCGCCGCCGAAGCGCTTTCCGGGCTGGAGCTGCTCTCCGGGCCACCGGTGGGGGAGCCCTTCGCGGGCCGGGTGGTCTACGCCACCCCCGGATCGCCGCTTGTCGCCGAGCGCAGCGCAGAGATGCTCGCCCGGCGCCTGGGGGAAAGGATGGAGGTGGTTCCGGGCCTCTCATTCTTCGACCTGGCCGCCTCGCGCGCTCGCGTGGATCCCTTCTCGGCCTCGCTCACCCTGGTGGATGCCGAGGAGCTCCTGGCCGCGCCGGGGCGCTACTCGGGCGACCTGCTTGTAGCCCAGGTATGGAGCGCGGAGCTCGCCGCCGAGCTTCTCGCCCTCCTCTCGCCCGGCGAGGGATCTCGCAGGGCGCTGCTCCTGTCTCACCTGGGATTGGACGATGAGCGTGTGACCGAGCTGGACACGCGCGCGGCGAGCGAGGAGCGCTTCGACCACCTGAGCAGCGTCTATGTGCAGGGCTTCACGGCATCAGCCGCGCACTCCTTCACCGAGCTCGCGGAGGTGGTCGCCAGGCTGCGCATCGAGTGCCCCTGGGATCGCAAGCAGACTCACAAGAGCCTGGGCAAGCACCTGATCGAGGAGTCCTACGAGGTGCTGGACGCCATCGACGCCCTGGAGGTGTCCAGGCTGGAGGACGGCGAGGACGGCGCGTACGCGGGCGAGGTGCAGTACCTGGCAGACGAGTTCGCGGCCGAGCTGGGTGACCTATTGGTGCAGGTCTTTTTCCACGCCGTGATCGCCTCGGAGGAGGGCTACTTCGACCTGGCCTTCGTGATGGAGTCGATCCGGGCCAAGCTGATCCGGCGCCATCCCCACGTCTTCGCCGGCCTCGAGGTCGCCGGAGTCGAGGAGGTGCTCAGCAACTGGGAGGAGATCAAGCGGGCCGAGAAGGAGATCTCCGAGCCGGCCGAGTCGGTGCCCTCCTCCATGCCCGCCCTTCTCTATGCGGCCAAGGTGATCCGCAAGGCGCAGGCCTTCGGGTACGAGCCTCCCGAGCAGGCGGAGGCGGCCTCCCGGGTAGCCCGCCTGGCCGGATCCGCCCGGCCTGAGGGCTTGGGCGAGCTG
>JAKAEN010000050.1 GCA_021818355.1 Actinomycetes bacterium
CGTGCCCACCCTGATGCTTCCACTGGCCTTCCTGGCTCATTTCTTCGGTACCCGGTCCATGCTCGAGGCCACCAGGGTGGTCACCTGCATGGTGGGTGCGGCAAACGTGGGGCTTGTCGGCTACCTGCTAAGGCGACGCTCCATCGGCGCGGTGGTGGTCGGGACGGGCTTCATGACCGTCTACGCCTCCTCGGTCCTTACCTCCCAGACTCTTCTGCTGGAGCCATATCTCAACCTGCTGGTACTGGGCGCTCTTGCGGTGCTCCTGGCCGGCGAGCACCTGGCCCCCTCCTGGTGGAGGATCCTGCTCGCCGGAGGGCTGCTGGGGATGGCGGGCGCGGTGAAGTCATGGGCGATCATGCCCGCGGTGATCGTCGCGGTGGTCGTGGCCCTGCGCTCCCGGAGGGACCTCCTGGTGCTGGGGGCCGGGATCGCGGCTGGTTTCGCGCTACTGGCCGGGCCGTTCTTCATCGCCGACCCCGGCGCGTTCGTCCGGCAGGTGGTTCTCGACCAGTTCGGCCGGGCCGGCCATAGGACCGCCTTCGCTCTCAGGGTCGGCTATCTGACGGGCTTCCCCATCTCGCCGATCAGCGAAACTGCTTGGGTGGCTGCACCGTGGCTGGTGGCGGCGGTGACCGGGCTTGCCTATCCGTTCTTCCGGGTGCGTGCCCGCCTGAGTGATTCGGAGCGGATCGTTCTGGCATGCCTTGCCGTGGTTCTGGTGGCGATGCTGGTGCCCCCGGACTTCTTCTATCACTACGCGGCCTTCCTCGCCCCTTTTGCCGCGATGGCATGGGCGTATGCCTGGGAGCGGCTGCGTCCGCTAAGGGCGGCCCGTCGCCGGCTCCCTCCCTGGGCGCTGGTTCCGGTGGCGCTCGGGGCCATGGCGGTCGCCTCGGCGGTGCATCTCTCCGGGTACCAGACCGGTGTGGTCGATCCTTCTGCGGTGGTCAAGGCCGTGGTTCCGGCGGGTGCCTGCGTGGTGACCGACACCGAGGAGATCTCCATTCTCTCCGACCGCTTCTTTGCCTCCGCACCGGGCTGCCCGGTGATCATCGACGCCTTCGGAACCGACCTGGCCTACAACCACGCGGTGCCGCCGGCCGACGTCACGGCGGTGAGCGCCCGATTGGAGGACTTCTGGCTCTCGGCCTTCGCCCGTGCGGACTACGTGGTGCTGAGCGCGAACAACGCGGCGAGGATCCCCTGGACCCCGAGGGTGCTCGCCTACCTGCGCGCCAATTTCCACCCCGTTGGCGAGATGGGGGTGGAGATCTTGGCCAGGAACGGAGCCTGAGCCGGTCCGCCTTTGTTCAGCAGTCCTGACAAGGCCTGCCCGACGGGGATATTGTCTAGGCGTCGGCGCAGGAACGGACCGCCCGGTTCATGCCGAGCCGGGGCGGAGAGGGGGACTCCAACCCCGGGGAGGGTGCTCCGTGCCCCCTGGCGCCGGTGACGCCTGCAAGGAGGAGAGCAATGGGTCAGCAGAACGAGGCCACGCAGCGTTTCCGCGAAGCGCGCGATTATTTGCTTGAGCATGGAACCGACTACGCCACCGCCTACGAGGGATACGTCCCTCCCAAGCTTGACCACTTCAACTGGGCGCTCGATTGGTTCGACGCCATCGCCGCCGGCAACGACCGCCCCGCGATCTGGATCCAGGAGGAGGACGGGCGCGAGGCCAAGCTTTCCTTCCAGGAGACCTCCAGCCGTTCCAACCAGGTGGCAAATTGGCTTCGTAGCCTGGGAGTGAGGCGCGGGGATCGCTTCATCATCATGCTCGGCAACCAGGTGGAGCTGTGGGAGACCGTGCTGGCAGCCATCAAGCTGGGCGCGGTGGTTATTCCGGCCACACCGGCGCTGGCCCCGATGGACCTGCGCGACAGGATCGATCGCGGCAACGCCAAGCACGTGATCGTCGGCGCCAAGGATACCTCCAAGTTCGACGACGTGGCCGGGGACTACACGCGCATCGCGGTGGGGGAGCCGGTGGATGGATGGCGCGACTATCGCGACGCCGACGGAGCTTCGACCGAGTTCGTACCCGACGGCCCGACCGCGGCGACCGATCCGCTACTGCTCTACTTCACCTCTGGGACCACCTCGCGGCCCAAGCTGGTGGAGCACACCCAGGTCTCCTACCCGGTGGGCCACCTTTCCACCATGTACTGGATCGGCGTGCGCCCGGGGGACACCCACTTGAACATCTCCTCGCCCGGCTGGGCCAAGCACGCCTGGAGCAGCCTCTTCGCGCCTTGGAACGCCGAGGCGACAATCTATGTCTACAACTACACCCGTTTCAATGCGGAGGCGCTGCTGGCCAAGATCGCCGAGAGCGAGGTGAACACCTTCTGTGCGCCGCCGACCGTGTGGCGCATGCTCATCCAGTCCGACCTCGGGACCAAGCCGCCCACCTTGCGCGAGGCGCTCAGCGCGGGCGAGCCCCTCAACCCGGAGATCATCGAGCAGGTCTCCAGAGCCTGGGGACTGACCATCCGTGACGGCTACGGGCAGACGGAGACGACTCTGCAGGTCGGCAACACCCCGGGCCAGCGCCTCAAGCCCGGCTCGATGGGACGCCCGGTTCCCGGCTACAGCATCGCCTTGGTCGATCCCATCACCGGCGCGGTCGGAGAAGAAGGGGAGATATGCCTTCCCGTGAACAATCGGCCCATCGGGCTGATGGTCGGTTATCAGGGCGACCAGACCCTGGCGGCCGAGGCCATGAAGGGGGGCTTCTACCACACCGGTGACGTCGCCTCCCGCGACGAGGACGGCTACATCACCTATGTGGGGCGTGCCGACGACGTCTTCAAGGCTTCGGATTACCGCATTTCGCCGTTCGAGCTCGAGAGCGTGCTCATCGAGCACGAGGCGGTGGTGGAGGCGGCGGTGGTGCCTTCGCCGGACCCGATCCGCTTGGCGGTTCCCAAGGCCTACGTGGCCCTCGCCGCCGGTGTCGAGCCGAGCCGCGAGACCGCGCTCTCCATACTCCGCTATGCCAAGGACCGCCTCTCGCCTCACAAGCGCATCCGCCGCCTGGAGTTCTACGAGCTTCCCAAGACCATCTCCGGCAAGATCCGCCGCGTGGAGCTGCGCTCACGAGAGAGGGAGCTTCATCCCGACGGTGACGCCAAGCCCTCGACCGAGTACCGCTACGAGGACTTTCCGGAGCTGCAGGGCTGATCCTTCCCGGCCAACCGCGCCGGGGCGGCCTTTAGGCTGTCCTGGCGTGGGGCTCGTTCCCCGGTTCGGAACGCTGCACAGGGAGAGGCTTTGGCCAAGGGTTACGTCTTCGCCGCCGCCGGGACGGCAGGCCACATCTACCCGGCCGTGGCCGTGGCGGAGGCTCTGTCGGAGCGGGGCGTCGATCCCTCGCAGGTTACCTTCGTGACTTCGCGGCGGCAGGTGGAGCGGGAGATCTTCTCCGCCCTTCCCTATCCCCGCTTCGATCTAGAGGCGGCGGGAATCAGGGGGCGAAATCCCGTGCGGCTGGCCCTCGCGCTGTGGCGCCTGGGACTTTCGACGCTGCGCCTCCGCGCCAAGCTCGCCGAACTTCATCCGGCGGCAGTGGCGGTTTTCGGGGGATACATATCGCTTGCCGCCACCTTGGCCGCGCGCTCACTCTGGATCCCCGTGGTGGTTGTCGAGACCAACTCCGTGATGGGCCGGGCCAACCGCCTCGCCTCCCGCCTGGCCGCGCGGACCTTCCGGGCCTTCGAGCCTGGCGCCGCCGGCTCCGGGGTTCCCCTGCGCGCCCCGGTGCTCTCCTTCAAGCCCGACGCCGCGGCCCGGGACGAGCTGATCGCCTCGCTCGGCTTCGACCCGGATGGGGTGGCGCGTCTGGTCAGCGTCTTCGGAGGATCCCTGGGCTCCCGGCGCATCAACGAGGCGGCGGTGCGAATGCTCGAGGAGGATGCGGTCTCCGGGGCGGGCGAAGGCACGCTCTACTTCGTGGTACTGGGCCGCCGCGACGAGGCGGAGTTCGCGCCAAGGCTTGCGCGACTGGCCGCCGAAGGCGGGGTGAAGGTGGTGGCCCGTGGCTATGAGGAGCAGCTGTACCGATACCTCGCCTGCTCCGACGCCGCAGTGTCCAGAGCGGGCTCGAACACCGTCGCCGAACTCGATCACTTTCGGATCCCGGCCGTCCTGGTCCCGCTTCCCGGCTCACCGGGGGGCCACCAGGAGAAGAACGCGGAGTGGCTCGCCTCCCGGGGCGCGGGGGTGGTCCTGGCGGACTCCGAGTGCGGCCCGGAGTCCTTGCGGCGCGCGTTGGGGGATCTGACGGGGAAGGCCCCCTCCTTTGCGACCAGGCGGGCGGAGGACGCGGCCGGCGGCGAACGCGACTCGGCCGCGCAGGTAGCGGCCTTCCTGGGCGAAAACTTTGCTGGCTGAGCGGTAGGAGTGGTGATGGTCCCGGAGGCAGGTTCGGAGGCGCCGGTGTTGCCGGAGCGGATATCGAGCGTTCACATCGTCGGCATCGGGGGCGCCGGCATGAGCGCCATCGCCATGGTGCTGGCCGAGCGGGGGGTGCGGGTGACCGGCTCCGACCTCAAGGCCTCCGCGGCCTACGAGCGCCTGGCGGGCTACGGGGTGGAACTCCATCTCGGCCACAGCGCCGACAACGTCGGCGAGGTCGACGCGGTGGTCATCTCCTCCGCCATCCGGCCGGAGAACCCGGAGGTGCGCCGTGCCCACGAGCTGGGCATCCCGGTGGTGGATCGCCGCGGGTTCTTCCCGCGCCTCCTTGAGGGATACCGGGTCATCGGCGTGGCGGGCACCCACGGCAAGACCACCAGCACCTCGATGCTTACGCTGGCGCTCCTGGCCGGAGGCGGAAACCCGTCCTACATAATCGGCGGCGAGCTGAACGAGGTCGGCACTTCGGCCGCCCACGGGAGCGGCCCCTGGTTCGTGGTCGAGGCGGACGAGAGCGACCGCAGCTTCCTGGCGCTCGGCGCCTACGGAGCGCTGGTCACCAATGTCGAGCCGGACCATCTCGAGTCCTACGGCGGCTACACGGAGCTCGTGGCCGCCTTCCACGACTTCGTCGAGCGGGCAGCCGGGCCCAAGGTGATCGGGACCTACCTGGGAGCCCACCGGGACCTTACCGGCATTGACGGCGTGATCACCTTCGGCGAAGGGGAAACCGACGACTACCGCGTGGAGTCCCTGGTCGACTCGGAGGGCGAGACCAGCTTCGACCTGCGCTGCCCGGGCGGCTCCCTGACCCATGTCGCGCTGGCGGTTCCCGGACGGCACAACTGCTTGAACGCCGCGGGGGCGATTGCCATGGCGGACCAGCTGGGCGTGCCCCCCGAGGTGGCGGCCTCGGCCATCGGGCGCTTCGGCGGCGTCGCCAGGAGATACCAGCGCCGCGGCGAACGCGCCGGGGTCAGCTACGTGGACGACTACGCGCACCTGCCCTCCGAGCTGGCGGCGGTGGTGGCGACCACCCGCGCGCAATACCCGGGCCGCAGGATGGTGGCGGTCTTTCAGCCGCATCGCTATTCGCGCACCAGGGCCCTGCATCGCGAGTTCGCCGATGCTCTCTCGGCGGCGGATCTGGTAGTTGTCACCGACGTCTATGCCGCCGGCGAGGACCAGCTCCCGGGGGTCTCCGGCGAGCTCATCGCCTCCAGCCTTTCCCAGCGCCACCCCGAGGTCGATTCGCTCTATCATCCCAGCCGCAGCGACCTGGCTGAATTCTGCCTGGCCATAGTGCGCCCCGGCGATGTGGTGGTCTCGATGGGCGCGGGGGACATCACCGCTTTGGCGGCCGAGATGCTCGAACTTGGGCGTCAGCGCGAAGGTGCACTGTGACCGCACCCGCGAGCTGGGTTCCCGATCTGGCGGCGACGCTCGCGCGCCTGGGCGTGCGCGCGGAGCAGGACGCGCCCATGGGGACGCGAACCACCTACCGGGTCGGAGGATCGGCGGCGCTCTTGGTCACGGTGGAGAGCGTCGGGGAGATCGAGACGCTGGCGTCTGCCCTCGCCGAACTGGAGGAAGCACCCGTCATGGTGCTGGGTCTCGGCTCCAACATGCTGGTTTCCGACACGGGCTTCCCCGGGGTTGTGGTACTACTCGGCCAAGGCCTCAACTATCAGCGAGTCGAGGGATCCCGGGTGGTACTCGGCGGCGCCTCGCCGCTTCCGGTCGCCTCGCGCAAGGTTGCCGCCATGGGCCGCACCGGCTTCGAGTGGGCGGTCGGCGTGCCCGGGTCGGTGGGTGGAGCCGTGCGCATGAACGCCGGTGGGCACGGCTCGGAGATGGGGGAGTGTCTGACCGAGGCCTCCGTCTTCTCCCTCACCGGGCGCGCCATCGCCAGGCGGAGCAACCGGAGCCTTGGCCTCTCCTACCGGCACTCCGATATTGGCCCTGCCGATGTGGTGGTGGAGGCGGTTCTGGAGCTTGCGGACGGCGACCCCGCCGTCTCCAGGGCCCGCATCTCGGAGATCGTCTCCTGGAGGCGCGAGCACCAGCCCGGCGGGCAGAATGCGGGGAGTGTCTTCGTGAACCCGCCCGGAGACCACGCCGCCCGCCTGGTTGAGGCCTGTGGCCTAAAAGGGTATCGCCTCGGTGGCGCGGAAGTCTCGCCCAAGCATGCCAACTTCATACAGGCCGATCCCGATGCTCCGGCACGTGACGTGATTGCCCTGATGGCGCTGGTTCGTGATCGTGTCCAGGAGGAGCACGGCGTGCGCCTGCACACCGAGATCCGGCTGATCGGCTTCGAGGACGACTTCGAACTCCCCGGCGAGGAGGGAAGGTGAGGCTAGGCCGCTTGTCCCTGGCCGGCGGCCGCAACGACGAGAGCGAGGCGGCGGGGGACCCGCGCCTGGCCCGGCGCAGGGAGCAGATGGAGGCGGCATCGGCCAGGGAGGGCAAGCGGCGACGCATGCTCGGCATGCTGGGTGCGGTGGGTATCCTCGTCGCGACCTGGCTCCTTCTCTTCTCGGGCCTCTTTGCGCTCTCCCGAATCGATGTCGTGCCGTCCGGCCGTGGCGTTCCCCTGGCGCAGGTGGAAAGGACGGCCCAGGCTTATCTGGGTGCCAATTACTTCCGCTTCGACCCCACTCCGCTCGAGCACAGCCTGCAGGCCTATCCCCTGGTGGGGCAGGTCCAGGTGCGGGCCTCGTTCCCGCACACCATCGTCGTTCAGGTGAGCGCAGCCAGCCCGGTGCTGGTGATGAGCCCGGTGGCCGGCTCCGGGGCCGGGGTGGTGGTGAACGCCCGGCTGCAGCCCATGCCGGGAGTTGCGCCACCCCCCGGGCTCATGACCGCCTGTCTGGCGGCGGCTCCTTTCTCGGGCTCGGCCTCCGATTTCGCCTGCGACCACGGGGCAACCGCCGCCGGACTAAGTCCGTTGCTGGGGCGCGTCCTTGCCGTGCTGGGTGCGGCCCGGGCCGCCAACCTGAAGCCGGCTTCGGCGGTGGTGTTCGGTGGATACGGGGTCGGCATCACCTTCGTCGGGGGATACAGCGCGTATTTTGCCGATGGCACCAGCGCTTCCTCCGCCGCCGCCTCCCTGGCGGGGCTGGTGAAACAGGGGCATGTCCCTTCGGGATCGGTGGTGGATCTGACCGATCCGGCACACCCGGTGGTGGATTGAGGACTCTTCGGTGACGGCGAGAGGCCGTAAAAGAATTTCTGGAACCTCTAACCAAAGGTCGGGCCGGGCCGCCTATGGCTAAACTCGAAGGGACGGATTCGGGGAAGTTGCCGGTGCCTGGGCCTGGACCTGCTGGTTCATCAGCCCTCGGCGGTCTTTTCGCTGTTCGGAACCTTTGGCTCCCCGCATCCCCGTACCGTTTTATATGGGGTGGGCAAGCATGATGATGGGAGTCGACTCTCACAACTACGTCGCGGTGATCCGCGTTGTCGGGATCGGCGGTGGTGGCGGCAACGCCGTCAACCGGATGATCGACGCCGGTCTCCGTGGCGTCGAATTCATCGTGGTCAACACCGATGCCCAGGCCCTTGTCGGCTCTGACGCCGACATTCAGCTGCAGATCGGCAAGGAGATCACTCGCGGACTGGGCGCCGGCAGCGACCCGGAGGTCGGCCGCCGCGCGGCCGAGGATCATCGCGAGGAGATCGAGGAGGCCCTGAAGGGCGCCGACATGGTCTTCATCGCCACCGGCGAGGGTGGCGGCACCGGCACCGGCGGAGCGCCGGTGGTCGCGCAGATCGCGCGGTCGCTCGGGGCTCTCACCATCGGCGTGGTCACCAGGCCCTTCCTCTTCGAGGGTCGTCAGCGCGCCATGCAGGCGGAGGACGGCATCCGTCAACTCCGCGAAGAGGTCGACACCCTCATAGTCATCCCCAACGACCGGATCATCGCCGCCGCAACCGACAAGACCACTGTCGAGGATGCTTTCAAGATGGCGGACGAGGTCTTGATGCAGGGGGTGCAGGGCATAACCGATCTGATCACCCGCCCGGGCCTCATCAACACCGACTTCGCCGACGTGCGCAAGATCATGGAGGAGGCGGGAACGGCCATCATGGGCATCGGCTCCGCCACCGGCGAGGACCGCGCTCTCGCGGCGGTCAAGGCGGCAACGACGTCGCACCTGCTGGAGTCCTCGATGGAAGGCGCGCGCGGAGTGCTGATGAACATCGCGGGCGGCCACGACCTCAAGATCCTCGAGGTCAACAAAGCAGCGCAGCTGGTCCAGGAGCTGGCGCATCCGGATGCCAACATCATCTTCGGAAACGTCATCGACGACAGCCTCGGCGACGCCATACGGGTGACCGTCATCGCCACCGGCTTCGGCCCCGGCGAGACTCAACGTGCCAGGCTCGCGGAGACCCGCACGGCGGGCGAGGTCGCCAAGGTGGCCGCGCAGGCCGCCGCGCGCACCGAGGCCGTCGAGGCGGATGATGACGACGACGACTTCGACGTCCCGTCCTTCCTCAGGAATCTTTGAACCTCTCCGAGCTCCTCGCGCAAAGCGGAGGGCGCCCATGGAGATAGTTGCGCAGAGCCCGAGCGGGCTTGCTTTCGCGTTCAGTAGCCGCAGCGACGGCGACGCACTGGACTATGCCAACTTGGCCGCGGCGGTCACCCGCCTCTACGGGCACGCATGGTCCGCCCCGGTCGCACGCTTGAAGCAGGTTCACTCCGACGTGGTTGGAGCCGCCTCCGCCGAGAGCGGGGCTTCGGCGCCTCCGGGTTTCCTGTTTCTGGGCGAAGGCGACGCGATCACCTCATCGACACACGGCCCCGCAGCGGCCGTCTTCGTGGCCGACTGCGCCCCAATCGCCCTGTACGACCGGGACAAGGGGATGGGGGCGGTGGTGCACGCCGGATGGCGGGGAATGGCGTCAGGCGTCGCCCTGCGGGCGGTGGAACGCCTTAGCGCAGCGGGTTGTGAAAGCCTGGAAGCGGTGGTGGCGCCCCATGCCGGCCCGTGCTGCTACGAATTCGGGGCTGAACATGCGGCCGAGCTGAATCGGGAGCTGGGGTTCGATCTCATCTCCAGGACCACTTCCGGCGAGGTCTCCATCGATATCTTCGCGGCTCTTGCCGCCCAGCTGCGTGGCGCCGGCGTCGAGCTTGCCGCGGGTCGTCCCGAGTGCACAATCTGTTCGGGAAAGTACTTCTCCTATCGGGCCGGGGACGCGGTGGCGCGCCAGGCGCTCCTGTTGCTACCATCGCGTCCATGACCGGCGACCCTCGACAGCGGCGCGATCCAGGGGCGAGCCATGGATAACCTGGCCGGGAGGATCGCTTCGAACTACGCATTGATCGAGGAGAGGGTCGCTGCGGCCGGCGGCCGCGGCAGGACGCGCATCGTGGCGGTCACCAAGACGCACCCGGCCGAGGTGGTCAGGGCGGCGCTCTCGGCCGGCCTCCGCGACTTCGGGGAGAACTACGCAGGCGAGCTGATCGCCAAGGCCGAGGAGTTGCGCGGAGAGGATCTGCGCTGGCATATGATCGGCCACCTCCAGTCGAGGGCCATCAAAGGACTCGCGCCCCATGTCGCCGTCTGGCACTCGGTCTCGAGAGCCAAGGAGATGGATCTCCTGGCCGGGCTCGAAGTGCGGGCCCAACTGCTGGTCCAGGTGGATTACAGCGGAGCTGAGGGCCGCAACGGCGTGCCGCCGGCCGAGGTGGCGGCCCTGGTGGACCACGGCCGCGCGCTGGGGCTGAACGTGGCCGGACTCATGGTGGTCACCCCCCAGATTGACCCTCCCGCCCGCGCGGAGATCTTTGCCGCCACCAGGGAACTAGGTGAGGTCTTGGGGCTCCGTGAGTTTTCGATGGGAATGACTGATGACTTTGAGTGGGCCGTAAGAGAAGGGTCTACCATGGTAAGGATAGGACGCGCGATATTCGGGGATCGCCCCGCCGCGGAGCCAGCCGGAGCGCGCTAGTCGCCGGGCCTAGACCGAATTGGAGAACAGATGCCTCCCGCGATGAGAAGGATGCTTGAGTGGCTCGGCCTGACCGACACGGTCGACGAGTACGAGAGCGACTACACCGAGCGCCCCGGTCAGCAGTACGAGCCCGAGCCGGAGCAGCAGCAGGCACCGAGGAACTCCAACGTCCAGGTGTTCGCCGAGGGCGGCGACCGCCGTCCGCTGACCCAGCGCTTCGCGCCGCCCGAGCGCATGCCCCGCGCGCCGGAGCCTGACTATCGCGAGCAGCGCGTCCCCGCCTACGCGGAGCCGGTCGCCCGGCATGCCCCGGCCGAGGAGCCTTTGCGCGGCTTCAACGCCTCCAGCTCCATCAAGCCGGTGCCCGCTCCGAGCGCCAAGCCGAGCGTCCACATCCTTTATCCCAAGCGTTTCCGGGACGCGACCGAGGTGGCCGATCTGATGCGGGACGGACAGCCCGTCATCGTGAATCTGCAAAATGCCGAGCGTGACCTGCCCAGACGCATGATCGATTTCTGCTCCGGAGTTACTTACGCCCTCGAGGGTAAGATGGAGCGCGTGGCCGAGAGCGTCTTCCTCCTCACCCCCAGCAATGTGGTGGTGACCCAGGAGGAGAGGGACAACCTCTCGGAGCGCGGCATCTTCTAGGAGCGCAAGTGTATTTTGTAGAAGAGATCCTCTACCGGGCGCTGCAGATCTATGTGATCGTGATCATCGCCCAGATCCTTCTGAGCTTCTTCCCCTCCGCACCGGGTACCGCGACATACCGGGTGAACGTGACGCTTCGCCGTCTTACCGACCCCGTCTTCATGCCGCTGCGCAGGATCATCCCGCCCATCGGCTTCGGCGGAGCCGCGCTCGACCTTTCCCCGCTCGTGGTCCTGCTGGTGATCGAGCTGATTCTCATGCCTCTGGTTCGCCCCTGACCCAGGGGGACTCGCCGAAGGCGAGGTTGATGAAACGCCGATGAGTTCGATGGCGCCCCTGGCGGGGCGCCGTTCTCTTGCCCGGCCGCTCGCGGGAGCCCTGGTGTAGGTCCGCCCGGGAGTCGCCGCCAGGCCCCTGGGTCTCCCCGGCGCGGGGCGCACCCGGTCCCCTGATCCCGCCGGTAGGCGCGGATGCCTAGAGCGCTCTGCGATAGCGGTGAGCTGCCAGAGGCGGCAGGATCACGAGCAGAGCGACCGACCAGATGAGCGCCTTGATCACCGAGTCCGCCGTAGGACCACCGTTCACCAGTGCCCTGACCGCATCCACCACGATGGTGATCGGCTGGTTGCGCGCGAAGGCCTGCAGCCAGCCGGGCATTGACGCCACCGGCACGAAGGCGGAGGAGGCGAAGGTGAGGGGGAAGAGAACCGGGAAGGACATGAGCTGGGCGGTCTCGGAGTTGGGGGCGGTGAGGCCGATGATGGAGAATCCCCAGGAGAGCGCGTAGGCGAAGATGAGCAAGATGCCGATGCCCGCCAGGAAGGGGAGCACGCCCGTGTGCACCCTGAAGCCGACCAGGAACCCGACCATGGTCATGAGCACCAGAACCAGCACGTTGCGGACGAGATCCGCCGCGGTCCTTCCCGCCAGCAGGGCCGAGCGGCGCATGGGCAGGGATCGGAAGCGCTCCACCAGGCCCTTTTGAAGATCCTCCGCCAGGCCGATGGCGGTTCCGACCGCACCGAAGGCCACCGTCTGCACGAAGATGCCCGGCATCAGGAAGTCCACGTAGGAGTGTCCCGGAACGGCGATGGCCCCGCCGAAGACGTACCGGAAGAGCAGCACGAACATGATCGGCTGCACACTCGAGAAGAACAGCGCCTCCCTGATCCGCACGTAGGCGATAAGGTTGCGCTCGGCCAGCACGGCCGCGTCGACAACGGTGCTCATGATCCGGCCGCGCCGGGCCTGCTCCAGGGCCAGAGTCGCCATCAGCCCATCCTTCCTTCCTCGGCCTGGTGCCCGGTCAACGACAGGAAGACGTCGTCCAGGCTGGGCTCGCGCAGACTGAAGCCATGCGGCTCGCAGCTCACTTCACTCATTACATCGAAGAGCCAGCGGAGCTGGGTCGGTCCACCTTCCAGGGGGATCTCGACCTTGGTGTCCTCGACCCGTATGGATCCGTTGCCGCGGGAGCGGATGGCCTCCCCGACCAGGTGCGCATCGGCTGCGCTCTTCATCTCCAACTCCACCACCGAGGCTCCCAGGCCGGCCTTGAGCTGTGCCGGCGTGCCCTGGGCGATCATGCGCCCCTGGTCCATGACCGCGATCATCTTGGCCAGTCTGTCCGCCTCCTCCAGATACTGAGTGGTCAGCAGTACCGTGGTGCCCCCGGCCACCAGCTCTTCGATCACCTGCCAGAGCGACTGGCGCGAGTAGGGGTCCAGCCCCGTGGTGGGTTCGTCGAGAAAGAGGACGGGCGGACTGTTGACGAGAGCGGCCGCCAGATCGAGCCGGCGCCGCATGCCTCCCGAGTAGGTCTTGACGCTTCTCTTTGCCGCTCCGGTCAGCTCGAAGACCTCGAGAAGCTCGTTTGCGCGCAGCTTCGCAGAGGTGCGCGTCAGCTGGTTGAGCTGTCCGATCATTCGCAGGTTCTCAAGGCCCGAGAGGTTCTCGTCGACCGCCGCGAACTGCCCGGCGAGGCCGATGCGGGTCCTGACCTCCTCGGGTTGGCGCACAACGTCGAAGCCGAGCACCGATGCGGAGCCGGTGTCGGGCGCGGCCACGGTGGTGAGGATGCGCACCGTGGTCGTCTTGCCTGAGCCGTTGGGGCCGAGCAAGCCGAAGACCGTTCCCGCCTCCACCTCCAGGCTCAAGCCGTCCAAGGCCCGCACTCCGCCCTTGTACTCCTTGACAAGGTTCTCGGCCTGAATCGCTACAGCCAATGTTCCTCCCATAAAGCCCGCTCCAACGCTAGGCGAATACCCGGGACTAAACCCCTGTCCTTGCGGGGATAACCTCCGGGGATGCGCTCGTCCGGGCAAGCTCCGAGCCGGCCTGCCCGCGGCGGGCCCGTTGGCCGGAACA
>JAKAEN010000303.1 GCA_021818355.1 Actinomycetes bacterium
CATCGAGTCCACCATCGACTACGGCATCGACCGAGTGCAGTTCGACCGGCCCATCGCCGGATATCAGCTCACCCAGAAGAAGTACGCCGAGATGGCCCTCGAGTTTGGCAAGGGGATGCTCCTTGCCCTGCACCTCGGCCGTCTGAAGGACCAGGGCCGGCTCCGCCCCGAGCAGGTGAGCACGGGCAAGATGAACAACACCCGCCAGGCTCTGGAGATCGCGCGCGAGTGCCGCTCCATCATGGGCGCCAACGGCGTGACGCTCGAATACCCGGTCATCCGGCACATGAACAACCTGGAGAGCGTCTACACCTACGAGGGCACCTACGAGATGCACACCCTGGTGGTTGGAGAGGCCCTCACCGGGCTGGGCGCCTTCAGGTAGGCCGTCGGCCGGCTCGCCGGACGCGTCGGAAAGGTTTGGAGCAGTGCCAGAAGCTACCTCTGCGGGGCCAGGCCGGTCCACGCCGCCGGTGGTAAGGATACGGCCGGGAATCGAGGGGATACTCGAGGCCTCGGTTGCGGAGTTCTTCGAGAAGGGCTACGGCGGCACGACGGTGCGCATGATCGCCGCCAGGGCCGGGGTAACCGTCGCCGCGCTCTATCACCACTTCGCCTCCAAGCACGAGGTGCTGCTTACCGTGATGCGCCAGGTGATGGGGGACCTTCTGGAAGGTTCGGCCAAGGCCATCGCGGAGGCCGACGGGGATGCCACCAGGCGTTTCTCGGCCTTCGTGGCCAATCACGTCTCCTATCACATTGGCCACCTGCGCTTCGGATTCGTGGCCAACTCCGAGCTTCGATCGCTGGAGGCGGGAAGCCGGGAGGAGATCGTCGCCCTGCGCGACGAGTATGAACAGCGGCTGGTGGGCGTGATAGCCGAGGGTGGCGCCTCCGGTGAGTTCCGAATCCACGACGCGAAGCTCGCCGCGCGAGCGGTGATCGCCATGTGCACGGCGGTCTCCAACTGGTTCGACCCGCGTGGTCCGATGACCGCCGAGGAGGTAAAGGCCGAGGTGGGCCTCCTGGCGCTAAACCTGGTGGGCGCGAGAGGCTAGGGATCCACCGTTACCAGCGGTAGAAGCCCTCTCCGCTCTTCTTGCCCAGCTTGCCCTGAGCGACCATCTCCCGCAGCAGCCGCGGCGGTGCGAAGCGTTCCCCGTAGGTCTCGGAGAGGTGCTCCGCGATGGCCAGGCGGATGTCCAGTCCTACCAGGTCTCCCAGGCGCAGCGGACCCATGGGATAGCCGTAGCCGAGGGTCATGGCTTTGTCGATGTCCTCGGGGGAGGCGATGCCCTCCTCGACCATGCGGATGGCCTCCAGCCCCAGCAGCACGCCCAGACGGGAGCTGGCGAAGCCGGGGGCGTCCTTGACGACGATCGGCTCCTTCCCCATGCCGCGAGCGGCCTCCACCGCCGCATCCACCGCGGCCCCGCCGCTGCGCTCCCCTACGACCACTTCCACCAGCTTCATGGACCAGACCGGATTGAAGAAGTGCATGCCGACGAAGCTCTCCGGGGAGGCGAGTCCCGCGGCCAGCGCGGTGATGGATATCGCCGAGGTGTTGGAGGCGAGGTGGCGTGGCGAGCGTGCCTCGGCCTCGGCCAGCACCGCGCGCTTCAAATCGAGCTTCTCCGGGACCGACTCGATCACCCAGTCGAGGCCTTGAGGCAGATCCGCCACCGCTGCGTGGAACGAGAGGCGCTCGAGGGCCGCGTCCGCTTCGGCCTGGGTGAGCTTGCCGCGGCTGACCCCGGAGGAGATGACCTCCTCCAGCCGTCCGCGCGCCCTGTCCCGCTGGCCGGCCTCGGGCTCGACCACCAGTGCGGCCCAGCCCGAGGTGGCGACCGCGTGGGCGATGCCCACTCCCATGGTTCCGGCTCCGATTATCCCTATGCGCACCTGGCGCCTCCTTCTCGACTCTCCCCGGCGAGATGTTAGCAATCAGGCGGCCCTGCGTCCCGGCCCGGACGAAGTAGGGCCGGGACGCAGGCAATGGCTAGTCGCGCGCGGCGAAGTGCGTGCCTCGGCGGGCAAGCGAGCGCCAGGGGAAGGCTATTGCCGCTCCTCCCGCCCCGCCCAATGCGAAGATGGCCAGCCAACCGTCCGATGCCAGGGGGACGCCGGTGCGTGTGGCGGGAACCGTGACCACCGTGGTCTGGGCGGTCACGACTGCCTGGGTGGTGGGGGTGGAGGCATTGTTGACGGTGGCCACCGTGGTGGTGGTGGGCAGAACGCAGGCCGTGGTGGAAGCCGCGGGCAGTGCTCCGGCGGCGATGGCATTCACCGTCCCGGACCCGCCGGCTGTGGCCCCGTAGGCCTGGGGCGCGGTGGGAGAGGGAGGGGTCGGGCCGAGAGGAAGATGACTGATGGGGCCGGTCACGGCCGCCTGGGGTAGGAAGGCCGCACCAAAGACGGTGTAACCTGCCGGCCCGCCCGCCACCGCTCCGGTGGCGGAGAGGTTGGTGAGGATGGCGCCCCCGCCACCGCCTCCCCCGGGTCCGGTTGCCACCCCGTTCATGTCGATGGCGCCCGAGGCGGTCTGGAATATCGATTCGACGGCCTGAGTGGCTGCGTTCCCGCCCGCTCCGCCGTCGGCGACGAGCTGCAACGAGGAGGTGACGCTGTCGCAGAGCCCCGAGGTCTGAACGACGATGGTGCCCCCCGCCCCGCCGCCGCTGCCCCCGTCGGCCCATTGGGCCGTGGAGCTGCCCGCCGCCCCGTTGGCGGAGATGGTCCCGGCGCCGGTGATCCCGCCCAGCTGCAGCAGCACTGCACCGCCTCCGGCGCCGCCGCTGCCGGCGTCAGTGGGGTCGTTGAAGATGGAGCCGCCGCCACCACCACCGCCGAAGAAGAGGGTGG
>JAKAEN010000304.1 GCA_021818355.1 Actinomycetes bacterium
GGAGCGGATGCGCCTCTCGGCCTCCATGAGTGCCCCTCGCCCGGCGTCGGAGCCGATCCGCCGGGCCTGGAGGCGCAGGAGGGAGGAGATGGTCTGCAGGTTGTTCTTGACCCGGTGGTGGACCTCGCGGATGGTGGCGTCCTTGGAGAGCAGGAGCCGGTCGCGACGCCTGAGCTCGGTGATGTCGCGCATGAGAATCAGGGCGCCGGTGTATTCGCCATCGGCGAGGAGAGGAATGGCATGGAAGATGATGATCGAGTCAGGCCTGGTCTCCACCTCCTCCACCACGGGCAGCCGGGTGGCGCGGGCGCGCTCGGCGGCGGTCATGTCCAGGCCCAGCTCGCTGAAGTGGTCACCGGCCCGGGCGGAGAAGTGCCCCAGGCGGTGGAGGGCCGAGGCGGCGTTGGGGCTCATGAAGGTGATGTTCCCCTCCTGATCGATCACCATCACGCCGTCGCCCACGCGGGGAGCCTCGGCCGGCTCGTCCACGTAGAAGGGGAACTCCCCTCGGGTGATCATGTTGGCGAAGCGCTCGAAGAGCGAGACGTACTCCCGCTCGAGCTCCCCCCGCACGCGCTTGGAGTTGAGTTCGTACTCCCGAACCATGACCGCCACCACCTTGTCGTGGTGGCGAACCGGAATGCAGAAGCTGACGCGGTGCTCGTCGGCGTGCATCATGCGGCTCTCGCGGAAGGCGATGTGCCCGGTGGTCATGCACTGGGTGATCCCCGGAGTCGAGGAGGCGGGCACCACCGTGCCGACCAGGTCGCGCGAGTAGAGCGTCCGCGAGGTGGCCGGGCGCACCTGGGCGACGATCATGTACTTGGGCTCGGGCTCCGCCCCGTCGGCCCCGCGGAGTTCCGCAGTGACCGGCACATAGAGGAGCAGGTCACTGAAGCAGAGGTCGGCGAGCATCCCCCAGCTGGTGGTCAGGCGGACCAGGTGGTCGGCATCCAGGGCGCCGACGCCCGCTCGGCGCGCCAGGACAGGAACGGAGGTCATGCCCCGCCCTTCCTCGGCCCTGCCAGTTGAGGCGGCAGGGCGCACGCCTCAGCCTTCCCCGGAGATGGCGAGGCGGCTCTTGGTGCGGTCGCGGAAAGTGGCGAGCGAGGTGTAGCCGGCTTCGCTCAGGTAGCCGCGCAGCTCGGAGACGCGCATGGAGACCTCGCCCAGGCGATGGGCATCCGAGGCGGTGGTGACCTCCACCCCGTACTGGTTGAACTTCTTCAGCAGATACGGCGCCGGATATGGCTCACCCACCGGCTTGCGCCAGCCGGCCGAGGAGACCTCGGCCACGATGCCGGAGTCGCGGGCGGCCTCGGCCATCCGGTCGTAATACTCTTCCGGGATGCGGGGGAAGTGCGAGGTCACCTTGACCAGGTCCGGGTGGGCCAGGACGTCCACCACCCCGCTGTTGGCCAGCTCGCCCAAGGCGCGGGTGTAGTTGTCCCAGGCGCGCTCGACACCGTAGTCGTCCCACCAGGCCTCGATGAAGGGGTCACCGACGTGGTCGAAGGGGCAGTCGTCGATCCAGTGCACCGAGCCGAGAAGCACGTCGAAGGGATAGCCCTTCAGAAGCTCGGCCACCTTGTCCATCTCGCCCTCGTAGTAGTCGACCTCCAGGCCGACCACCACCGGCAGGCCCGCCTTCTTGGCGGCCACCGCCACCTCCACGTAGGCGTCGAGGTCGGCACGGGAGTGCTGGTACCAGTAGTCCTCCATCAGATTGCGCATGGGGCTGTCCGGGAAGCGGCGGAAGTAGCGCCCCAGCGGGCCCACCGCCTGCCCGAAGCGGAAGAGGTGCTCGGTGATGGCGAGCTCCACCACTCCCTCCTCTTTGGCCTTCTCGACGTATTCGGCAAGCTGCTCGATGGTCGGGTCGATGTCGCGCTGGCCGTGGGGCCAAAGGTGCAGGTGGTAGTCGATCACTTTCTGGGATTGCCTCGCGTCGAAATATCTGCGGATTCGATGTTATAGCCTATTCGCGCCAGCGCCGGGAGATCTGCGACGTCGGTCTCAAGGTAGGGGGCGCGAAGGACCCTCATAGGTTCGACGGAGAGAGTGGCGAGCAGTGAGCGCTCCTCGGCGGCCAATCCTGCGAAGTCGACGAAGGTGGAACCCACCTCGGCCAGCACCGAGGCCACCACCTTGGCGTCGGCGCCGGCGAAGCCGCGCTCGGCCAGCTTCGAGGGCTCGGCCAACATCGAGCGGGCCACCCGCCGCGCGTGGGAGTCGCCCAGGTAGTCCGGGAGGCTGCGGTTGACGATCATGGCCCCCAGATTCAGCCCGCGCTCCTTAAGGGCCCCCAGGAAGAACTCCGCCTCGCGCATGGGCACGTACTCGGGGGTGGCCACCACCACGAAGGAGCACTGCGGCGAGCGAAGCACGCCCGAAACGCTGTTGGCACGCTCGATGAAGCCTTCGTACATGGACTGGAAGAGCATGAAGAACTCCGCCACCTCGGCCAGGAACTGCGACCCGAGAATCCGGTCGGCCACCTGGTAGAAGGGCTTGAAGGCCGCCGAGACGAGCCGGGAGCGATAGGGAGCGGTGATCCAGCGCAGCAGCTTGGAGCTGAAGAACTCGGCCATGCGCTCCGGGGCGTCGAGGAAGTCGATCGCGTTGCGGCTCGGAGGGGTGTCCACCACGATCAGGTCGAACTCGCCGCGGTTGTAGATGTCGTAGAGCGACTCCATGGCGATGTAGTCGTGGCTCTGGACGAAGCGCCCGGAGATGTTGGCGTAGATGGGGTTGGCGAGGATCTCCTGCCGGACGCGCATGTTGGGGGCGTAGCGGGCCACCAGGTCGTCCCAGGAGGCCTTGGTGTCGAGCATGGCGGCG
>JAKAEN010000305.1 GCA_021818355.1 Actinomycetes bacterium
AGGCGCTCGGTCAGCGCGCCCGAGTCTTCGCGGAGCGGGTCTCCCAGTGCCACCAGGCCGGCCAGGCGGAGGCGTTCGACGCCGGCGGCGACGGCCAGCACGCGGGCACCGGCGGAGGCGAGCTCCTCGACGTCGGATTGGAGGGAGGAAGGGGCCTCCGATATGGAGGCGATGGCGGCCGGTGCGCCCTTTGCCACTCGAAGGACGCTTCCGGCGGCCCGATAGGTGGCCTCCGATCGCTTGGTCGCGGGATCGAAGGGCACGAATCCGATTCGTTGGCCGGGCTGCCCGGCATCCGCTGCCGCTTCGATGATCGCCAGATCTATCGGGTCCTGGGTTGCCGCCTCGGAAGCCGCGGCGCCAAGCACCACGACCTCGGCCTCGCTGCCGCCCGAATAGGCCTTGACCGCGGTAACCGAGAGGCGGTTCTGGGTGATGGTCCCGGTCTTGTCGCTGCACAGCAGGTCCAAGGCGGCCGCCTCCTCGATGGCGGAGAGGTGCGTAACCAGGACGCCCGAGTGCGCGAGCTCGAGAGCTCCCAGCGAGGAGGCGAGGGTGAAGGTGGCGGGCAGGGCCACCGGGACCGTGGCGATCACCAGGATGAGGACGAAGGGGAGCAGCTCGGCCAGTGCCATCCCGGTCGCCAGGCCGTAAGCCAAAGTCGCCATGACTAGCGCGCCATCCATGGCAAGGAGCGCCCACACCACTTTGAAGATCGTCTCCTCGAGGTGGCTCGCGGTCTTTGCCGTGCGGACCAGCTCGGCGGTGTGCCCGAAATAGGTTGCTGCGCCAGTGGCGGACACCCGCCCGGTCGCCTCTCCCAGCCTCACAAGGGATCCGGCGTACAGGGCGTCTCCGGCGGCGGCTGCGACGTCCGCGGACTCCCCGGTGAGGACCGACTGGTCCACCGAGACCGACCCGTCCAGCACCAGGAGGTCGGCCGGGACGATGTCTCCCATTCGGACGTGAACCACGTCATCGGGAACCAGGACCTCGGCTTTCAGCAGCTCCCAGTGGCCATCGCGCAGGACTCGCGCCTGCACTGCCAGCCGGCTGCGCAGCAGTTCGAGGGCGTGGCGAGCTCGGCCCTCCTGCAGGAAGCTGAGGACCCCGTTGAAGATCACCAGAGCCGCGACGATGATCGCTTCCGTGGTCTTTCCGACGGCCAGCTCCAGCGCCACGGCAGCTTCCAGCATGTAAGGAACCGGTCCGGCGAGCTTCGAGGCCAGTTGACGCAGGAGGTGCCGTCTCTCGGCCTCGATGGCGTTAGGCCCGAAGGTGGCGAGCCGTTCGGCGGCCTCGGCCTCGCTGAGACCTTCCTGCGGCGCCGCGTCCGGTGGAGAGGGCGCGCCGGTACCGTCGAGGCGATTCAGGGGATCTGGTCCGGAGGTCACGGCCTTGACTCCCCGTTTCGGGAGACGGGGCCCCGATTGCCAAGCCGGACCAATTCCAGGAACGCGGCGATCGCCCCGCGACCGGGAATCGCGGCCTCGGGCCACGTGCACGTGGCCCTCCTGGGTTCGCACGATTGCATTACCGTCATGTCGGGCTCCGCCCCAGGCGGTCGAAAGCTCCCGGAGAGGGCGAGGTTTCCAAAGCCTGTGGTCTCCGGCAGCGGCCGGTCGGCACGCCCCGATTTATAACGCTACGAGCAGCGTTTTCACAGATGCAGCGTCAGCTTACCTCTACAGATCCGAAGGCCAAAGTTCCCGCGTCGTCACCACGATGGCCACCGGCGACCCGCCCTCGATACCCCGACTCTCGCCAAGTCTCGGAGCTCGGCGTTGGCCTACCAGCCGGTCCCAGTGCGGTGGGGCGGGCTCCCGGGGCGATTAATGGTAAAGGTGCAGCCCGGCTAGCCTTCGGGCATCGTGAGTCGAGCATCCCGGACTCCTGCATCGGTCGGGACACATGGTCAAGGTGCGGCGGTCCGTTTCGGGCGCCCGGACCGGATGTATATGTTTGTCGGGATTATCGTCGCTACTGCGGCCATGCTTTCCCTGCAATCACTATGGCATGGCCATATCGGCCGGGTGACGGAGTACGACGACGGCGTCTACTTCGCCGCCGCTCTCGAGGTCGCTCGGGGAATCCTTCCTTATCGCGCCTTCGACTTCCTGCAGCCGCCGCTGATCACGGTGTGGCTGCTTCCCTTTGCGGCCGTGGCCGCGCACACCTCGCAGCGCCTCGGCTTCGAGCTGGCCCGATGGTTCACCGACCTCGTCGCAGTGGTGGATGTCGCCCTGGTCGGGGTGCTCATGCGAGGCCGCAGCCTGGCGCGCATGACACTGGCCATGTCTGTCACCGCCCTCAGCATCGGATTCCTGCAGGCGTCCCAGACGATCCTGATCGAGCCCTACCTGGTCCTGTGGTGCCTCCTCGGGCTGGTGGCACTCGGCCGCAAACCGCGCGGCCTCCTCGGCGGTGAGATTCTTTCCGGCGTCTGCTTCGGCCTGGCGGGTGCGACCAAGGTCTGGGCCATCCTGCCCGCCGCGGTGGTTTTCGTGGTGGTCCTCTCGGGTGACCGGCGCCGAGCGGCCCGCTTCGCACTTGCCACCGGCGCCAGCTTCGTTCTGGTCGTCGCACCCTTCGTCGTCTCCGACCCGGTGGGTGCTCTGCATCAGGTGCTGTTGGCCCAGGCCCAGCGCGGCTTCTCCGGCGAGAGCCTGGCCGGGAGGCTCGGCAGCCTTAGCGGACTTGCCCTGCTTTCCCCGCTTTCTGGGCCGCTCGGGTTCGTGGTGGGGCCGCTCGCCGCTCTTGTGGCTCTGGCGGCTCTTTTCCTGTGGCGCAGAGGTGCCCTCGCGGGCGGAGGCAGCCGGCCTTCTGAGCTGGCCAGCAT
>JAKAEN010000306.1 GCA_021818355.1 Actinomycetes bacterium
AGTTCGCGCACTCCGCTTCCATCAACGCAAATCTCTCTTGCTTGGTGGCTTGGCTGCGAAGTACGCCGCTGCTTTTCCCAGGAACTCGTTGTCCTTGCGCAGCTCGGCCAGCTCACGCCGGAGGCGATTGAGCTCCTGGCGCTCGGCCGGGGTGAGGGGTTCATCACCCGAGGCGGATGCCGCCTCGAGGCGTCTTCGTTCATCTCTCACCCAGCGGTAGAGCGCATCCTGGCCGATGGCCAGCTCTCTGGCAACGTCTGCGACGCTCCTTCCGGAGTCGATCACCCGATGCGCGGCCTCGGTCTTGAATTCGAGGGTGAACTTCCTTCTGGTTGCTCCCAACGTGACATCCTTTCCGCCAACATCGTAGGTCGGCTTAACGGGTGTCTACTTTCCGTGGGGCACCCCAGCCCTCGGGCTTCCGACATCCACGGTTACCGGATACGTGCAAAGAGCCCAGATCGCCGGGGTTACCTGGCCTCTGCCCCCAGACATGGACGACGAGGAGCTGCAGGCCAGGCTCTTCGGCCCGCCGCCTGCAACCGCCAGGGTTAAGCCGGACTTCGCAAAGATCCATCTGCAGCTGAAGGGAAAGGGCGTCACCCTGACCCTGCTCTGGCTCGAGTACCGCGAGTCGGACCCCGATGGATACGGCTACAGCCAGTTCTGCGAGCTCTACCGCCGCTGGCGCGCCACCACCGACCTGGTGATGCGCCAGAGCCACAAGGCCGGTGAGAAGTGCTTCGTGGACTACTCGGGCACCGGCATCCCCATCTACGCCGAGGACCTGACCACCGTCGACTACGTCGCCGAACTCTTCGTCGCGGTCATGGGGGCCTCCAGCTACCTGTACGCCGAGGCGACCAGGAGTCAAGAGCTCTTCTGGTGGATCAGCTCCCATGAGAACGCCTTCGCCTTCTTCGGAGCGGTACCGCGGCTCCTGGTCCCCGATAACCTCAGGTCGGGGGTGTCCCAAGCCCACCGCTACGAGCCCGACATCAATCCCACCTACGCGGAGATGGCCACCCATTATGGCTGCGTAGTGATGCCGGCCAGGGCCTATCGGCCACGTGACAAGGCCAAGGCCGAAGCCGGAGTACTCTTCGCCCAGCGCTGGATCCTGGCCAGGCTGCGCCGGCGCCGCTTCACCTCCCTGGAGGAGGCCAATGCCGCCATCGCCGTCTGCGTGGCCGAGCTGAACGCCAGGCCCTACAAGAAGATGCCCGGCAGCCGGGTGGAGGTGTTCACCTCGGTGGACCTGCCGGCCATGGGAGAACTCCCCAAGTACCGCTACGACTTTGCCATCTGGAAGACCGCTGTAGGGCGACACATTCAATGCCCATGAACTCCAACTGAAACGCCGCCGGGCGTGATGACGCTCGCGGGCACCGTTGGTGGTTGCGTTGTCGCATCGGGGGGTGGCAGCCTGGGGTGTCCGAGAAATGGCAAGGACCCCCTCGCTCCTCGCTACGTATGAGCGCGAAGGGGTCCTCCGAGATGTCCGGAGACACCGATGCTCATCGTAGTGAACGATCCCGCCTATGTCGAGCGCGAGTTGGCCGAGGGACGGCTCCGCTGTCCCCGCTGCCAGGGTGAGCTGCGCCCCTGGGGTCACGCCCGGGGCCGTGTGCTGAGAGGCGCAACTAAACAGATCGAGCTCCACCCCCGTCGGGCACGCTGTGGCAGCTGCCGGGTGACCTCGGTGCTGCTACCCGACGTCTGTCTTTCCCGCCGGGTGGACGAAGTGGCGGTGATCGGTAGGGCGCTGCTGGAAAAAGCTGCCGGGGCCGGACACCGCAGAATAGCCACCCGGCTGGGCCGGCCCGCCGAGACCGTGCGCGGCTGGCTGCGCAGGTTCTCCTCACGGGCAGCTCCGATACAGGCGCACTTTCACCACTGGGCACTGGCCCTCGACCCGCGCTTGGAGACAATCACCCCCCAGGGTTCTCCCCTCGCCGAGGCACTCGAGGCGATAGGACTGGCGGCCCGGGCCGCCGGCCTTGTCTTCGGGCCCCGGGCGGCGTGGTCCTGGGTGAGCGCGATGACCGCAGGCGCCCTGCTCGCCAACACCAACTCACCCTTCCCATCCCCGCGCTGAGCGGCCATCCTGGATTCTTCGCACCAATAGGTGCCCAGAGACCAAGGAGAACCGCGTGAGATACCAACCGGAACAACAGAGCCGATCCCGAGCCGAGGACATCGCGCTCTTCCGTTACGCCCTCGTACGCGAAGCGGCCGATGACAAGCTCTCCAAGGCCGAACGCGGCCGACTCGTGCGCGAGCTGGCCGGGGCCACCCACAAAGGACCCGACGGCAACCCCGTCAGCGTCTCGCGCCCCACCATCGACCGCTGGATCCGCGCCTATCGCGCCGGGGGCTTTTCGGCCCTGTCGCCCACACCACGGCGCATCGAGGCCCGCACGCCACCGGAGTTGTTGGCACTCGCCTGTGACCTGCGCCGCGAGGATCCGGGGCGAAGCGCCGCCCACATCGCTTCCATGCTCACCGAGAGCCGGGGCTTCTCACCCCATCCCCGCACCCTGCAGAGGCACTTCCGGGCCCTTGGGTTGACCCGGGCGGCCTTGAGCGCGAGCAGCTTGGCCTTCGGGCGCTTCGAGGCCACCTACCCCAATGAGCTGTGGGTCGGTGACGCGCTGCACGGACCGGTGGTGGGGGCTAAGAAGGCGATTCTGTTCTGCTTTGTCGACGACCACTCGCGCCTGGTAACCGGCCACCGCTGGACCTATGCGGAGGACACCCTCTCGGCCGAGAGCGCACTGCGCCGG
>JAKAEN010000051.1 GCA_021818355.1 Actinomycetes bacterium
CACACTTGAAATCCACGATCCACCGATTGCCGGATTCGGAAGGCTTTGCGCCGAACGAGTTCAGCCGCCTATCCGCGCCTCCGCAGCCCTGATCACCAGTGCAAATCTGGGCGGGCGCGGGCGAGCGTTTCGGTGCGACCACGTGGGACACGGTCCCGACGCGATCGTCGCCGCCTCCGCTCAGCGGATTGCGCGGTGCGCTCACGGCAGCGCGTACGTCGCCATCTCAAAACCTGGACGCCGGCGCGGAGAGGGTTGTCCGAAGCGAGAACGATCCTTTGCCTTTTCATTACCTTCCCTGCGTACCGTATAGGCAGAAAGTCGAGCGAACGCAGAGGGTTGGCGAGATGAACTGGTTTCTTTTGAATCTCCCCTTCATGATCTTGGCAACCGCCTTGATCCTCGGGATCATGGCCGTGGGCCTCTACCTGGACTACCGCAAGGAGGAGGCCAAGCAGGCCTCGATGGCGCGCCACCCGTCGGTAGTGAGCAAGGCGGAGGCGGCCAAGCACGAGAAGATCGGGTAAAAATCGCGGACGGCCTGGTGACTCCGTCCGATACGGGATGGTCTGGTGACGCCATCCCGGGATAAAAGAAGGGTCTGCTGCTTGTCAGCCGGCCCTTCTTTTCTATTCCTTTAGGAGTCGGCTTGACCTGAGATGAGCCGCTCGCGCAGTGCCTCCTTGCGAACCTTGCCAGTCGTGGTCATGGGAAGATCCGTGACCACCCTCACGGCCGGGACCTTGTAGCCAGCAAAACGGGAGCGGCACCACTGCTCGATTTCGGAGGCATCCACCGATGCCCCTGGCGCCGGCTTGACGAAGGCCACCGGGGTCTCTCCTCTGTCCGGATCGGGAATGCCCACGACCGCCACCGATTCCAGACCCGGATAGGCACTGAGAAGCACCTCGAGTTCGCCCGGGAAGACGCTCATCCCGTTGACCTTGATCATCTCCTTGCGCCTGCCCATGTAATGCAAGAAGCCTTGCTGGTCTATCAGGCCCGCGTCGCCACTGTGCAGCCACCCCTCTCGGAGCGCCGCCCGGGTTGCCTCCGGGTTGCCCCAATATCCGGTGGTCACCGAAGGTGAGCTGACGCAGATCTCGCCCTCGACGCCAACTTGGCAAAGCTCGCCGGTCTCGAAGTCGACGATCTTGAACCGTGTCCCTGGCATCGGCAGCCCGCAGAAGACCGGTGGCTCGCTCAGCAGGTCCGCATCGCCATCCTGGAAGCCGAGGGTGAAAGTGTCGATGGTGTGCGTCTCGGTCATTCCGTATGCGGCCTCCCGCAACAGGCAGTCTGCTGAGGCGAACTCCCGCCAGCGTCTTCTGATCTCCGGATTGAGCCGCTTTACGAAGGACATCGCCATCGCGTAACGCAAGGTGGCCAGATTCTTGCCTTCGGGATTGCCCAAATCCATCAGCTCCACGTAATTGTCCACGGTGCCGGTCAGGGCCGTCACGCCGTAGAGCTCGATCGCGGCCAGGACCGCTTCCGGGTCCCAGCGTGCCAGCAGCACCACACGGGTTCCGGCCACCACCGGTATCAGCAGTCCTGCATCCTCTCCGGCTATCCAGAAGATCGGTATGTAAACGAGCGACACTCCGTCCTGGAGGTGCTGGGTCTGGATAGCGCTGGCGGCTGTGTAGAGCATGTGGCGCTGACTGTGCTCGCAGCCCTTTGGCATGCCGGTGGTTCCGCCCGTGTAGTTGAGCGCGGCCAAAGCGTCGATGTCCGGTTCGGGGAGTCCGACATATCCCGCGCCGGCCAGGGCGTCCAGGAACGGCGTGGCAAAGGAGGGATGGGCTGGAGGGGCATCCAGCCCGGCCGGCACCCGATAAACGTGCTCCGCGGGCAGATACTCGCCAATCGAAACCGAGAGGTAGCTTCGTACTTTCGACTCGGCGCGGATCGCCTCAACCACCGCGGCCAAAGCGTCCCAGAAAACGAGCACCACCGCCCCCGAATCCGCCAACTCGTAGGCAAGCTCGATCTCCTTGAACATCGGGTTGACAGGCACGAGCACGGCGGACGCCTTGAGAACCCCATAGAACGCCACAAAGAACTGAGGGCAGTTGGGCAGCATGACCGCCACGCGGTCGCCTGGCCGGACGCCGCCGGCGCGAAGGTGCCAGGCGAAACGGTCGCTCTGCTCGTCGAGCTGCCCGAAGGTCATGTCATAGCCGTAGAAGGAGACCGCGATCGCGTCGGGCGACTCCACCGCTCGGCGGCGAAGATAGGTGGAGACCGGAACCTCGCCCAGCGGGTAGACCACCTCGCTCTCGATGCCGGAAGGCCAAGATGACTGCACTCGGCGCGCAATGTCGGCCAAGTATTCGGACTCCTCGATGGGCACGATGCCTCCCTCTTCGAACTCGACCGCGAGCTCGGTTGCGTCCATGGCAGATTCAGTTTGCCTCCAAACGAAGCTGGGGGTCAACTATCGCCGGCAGTGTTCGAGTCTGCGGCCAACCATCTCAGTTGCGCCGCGGCGCAGATGGACTGCGGGGAAGGAGAGGCCGGTCCGGCCGTGGTGGGACAGCAAGAGTGGCACAGGCGTCCAGCGCCCAGGCCTCAGAATGCAAGCTTGACGAAGGAGGCGCCGGCGTTGGCCGAGTAATAGGCGACCGAGGATGTCGAAGGACCAAGCGTCACCCCTTCCGGCCCCCCGATCACCGCATAGACGTGAGCGTCATCGATCCATTCGAGCTGAGTCACCGGAGCCCCGCCCAGCGACGAGTCGGTGAGCGAGGTCCAGCTGGTGGAGCCTGATTGCTGGGTGTACACGAAGGAGGCACCCGAGGCGGCCCCAACTGCCAGGTTCGACCCGGGCGAGGTCGCGAACGCGCTTGCCAGGCCGCCCAAGGGGGCCGAGGTGCTGACCGAGGTCCAACTCCAGGAGGTGGCGCTCGAGGTGGGGGGTTGGCTTGAGTAGATGAGTTTCTGGCTGGAGCCCGCGCCGGGATTGGCGGTGCAAAGAGCGTAGAACGCCGCCTTGGAAGCGGGGTCGCCGGTTCCGGCGGCAAGATAGCGACCTCCGCTAAGCAGCGGCAACGAGGTGGCGCCGGCCGAGGTGGCGCAAGGGTCCGGGAGGGAGGTCGACGCGCCGGCCGCCGGATCGTATATCCAGAGCGGGCTGGTGGTACCGGCCCGTCCGATGTCTATGCCGAGCAGCGAGGCACCCGGGGCGAGCGACCCACTCGGGGCCGGCGTCGCCACCGGCGAAAATCCTCCTACCGGCGTGGTACCCCCGCTTGTCTCCCAGTCCTGCTGGAATAGCGAGGCCACGTAGGTGCCCGGAGGTGAGGAGGTCGGCGTCGAAAGCAGGAAATACGCCTGGGAGCCGACTACGGCGAGAGAATCCACGACCGAGCCCGCGGGAAGCACGAGGGCGCTCCAACTCTTTCCACCGTTGGTGGTGAAGGCCGCTCCCTTGCCCCATACCCAGCCGTGCGCCGCGTCTGCGAAGTACATGCCCTGCGGGTTCAAGGATGAGACGACCGAACCCGCCGGAGCCACCAAAGTCCAGGCCTTGCCCTCGTCGGAGGTTCGCGCGAGCTGATAGCACTGCCCTTGGGCACACTGGTAATGGCCAAGGGCAAAGCCGAGACTGCTGGACACAAAGCTCATCGCCAGCGGTTGGAAGCCGGAGGCGATCGATGGGGCCGTGGTGGATGTGGTGGAAGCCGGCGGCGTCGACGAGGTGGTCGCGGCGCTCGTGGTAGTGGTGGAACCGCCCTGACCGCATGCCGCCAACCCGACGGCAATCGCGAGGGAGGCACCTGCGAAACGGAGGCGGCGAGTATGTCCATCGGGCATGGTCGATCCAATCTATCCAGGCCGAACCCGTCGAGATCATTGCCGCGGCCGGCAACGCCTTCGCCCACCTGGAAGACTAACACTCCCCCATGAGCAGGCCCAAGAAGGTCTTGCGGCGGCTAGCCGGCTTCACTCTCCGGGCACTTGCTCTCCTCGTCGGCGACCCGGCTCAGGACGGCTTCGAAGATATCGGCCAGCCGGCCTAGTTCGTCGTAGGGGATCGCATCCAGGAAGAGCCTGCGGACCGCGGACACGTGGCTAGGCGCGGCCTGGCGTATCGCTTCACGCCCCGCCTCCGTGACAACCACGAAGGCTCCGCGGCGGTCCTGATCGCACTTCTCCTTGGCGACGAGGCCGCGCTCCTCCATGCGGGTGACGTGATGCGAGAGCCGGCTCTTCTCCCATCCGATCGCCCGAGCCAGCTCGAAGAGGCGCAGGCGCCCGTCCTCCTGGTCGGTCAATGCCACCAATGCGACGTAATCCTGATAGGAAAGATTCGAGTTGTCGGAGAGATCCCGGGCAAGCTGGGCGGAGAGACGCAGATGCATGAACTGCAGTGCCCTCCAGGTGCGCGCTTCGCGCTCGTCCAGCCAACGGATATCGCTCATATCGAATAGTCTATGAGCTGATTTAGATGAAAATTCACCTTTGGCGGGGAATAGGTGAAACGTCATATATTGTTGAAATCACCAGAGAGACCTTATTCAAAGGAGCAATAGCAAGATGTCCCAGATCAACGCCGACCTCACCGGAAAGTACGCCATCGATCCGAGCCACAGCCGCATAGGCTTCTCGGCCCGCCACGCGATGGTGACCAAGGTTCGCGGCAGCTTCAACGAGTTCGAAGGCAGCGGACAACTCGACGGCGCCGATGTCACCAAGTCGACCCTCGAGGTGGCGATCAAGGCGGCCAGCATCGACACCCGCAATGCCGATCGCGACAACCACATCCGTTCGAACGACTTCCTTTCCATGAACGAGTATCCCGAGATCACCTTCAAGTCCACCGGAGTCGAGGCCGTCGGCGGCGACAAGTTCCGCGTCACCGGGGATCTGACCGTGCGTGGAGTCACCCGTCCGGTGACCTTCGACCTCGAGTTCACCGGCACCGAGATCGACCCCTGGGGCAACCGCCGCATCGGCGTCGAGGGTTCGACCGTCATCAACCGTAAGGACTTCGGCGTCAGCTGGAATGCGGCTCTCGAAAGCGGCGGCATTCTCGTGAGCGAGAACGTCACCCTCGAGTTCGAGATCTCGGCGGTCAAGCAGGCCTAAGCGGGGAAACCCCCTGGCCGCAGCCCGCTTTGCCGGGCTGCGAAGCTACAGCCCCGCGGCTGAAACCGCGGGGCTGTTTGCATTTTTCGCCCCCTCCTCGAATCGCTTTTCCCCGCAGTCGCATTTGGCTTTGGTTATATCTCCAGCCAGGTGTATTTTGATAACAAATGGGGCACCCGCGGGAAATGGGAAGAGCCAACAGGAGAGCGGCCGAGGCCGAAGCACGGCTCGGCGGCAGTGCCGTCCCCCGCTGTGCAAGATCGCCTATCCCCTCCCTTCCCCCTCGCCAGTGCTCTGAATCCGACTAGAGCCGCATAGCGCAAGGGGGGAAATGCAAGCGACCGACATCGGGGACCCGGAATACTTCCACCGAGTGGTGGAATGTCAATGGGCATGCCCGGCCCATACCAACGTCCCTGAGTACATTCGTCTTATCGCACAAGGCAGGTATTCGGACGCCTACATGGTGAACAGGGAGTCGAACGTCTTCCCGGGGATCCTGGGGCGCACCTGCGACCGGCCCTGCGAACCTGCCTGCCGGCGCGAGCGCGTCGATGGGTCGCCGGTCGCGATCTGCCGCCTCAAGCGCGTCGCCTCCGACCTGCGCGACGACATCACCGACCAGCTGCCCAAGGCGCCCGAGGAGAAGAACGGAAAGCGCGTCGCCTGCATAGGGACCGGTCCGGCGTCTCTCGCCGTGGCCAACGACCTGATGCCCCTCGGCTATCACGTGACCATCTTCGAAGCCGCCTCCGAACCCGGTGGCCTGATGAGGACGAGCATCCCCTCGTTCCGCCTACCCGCCCAGGTGCTCGAGGACGAGATCGGCTACATCGTCGACATGGGCGTAGAGGTCCATTACGATTCGCCCGTAACCAGCCTCGGGACCTTGCTGGGCGATGGCTACGACGCCGTCTTCATCGGCAGCGGGGCCCCCAGGGGCAAGGATCTGGAAATCGAGGGGCGCCACGACGATCCCGCCCACGTCCACATCGGCCTTGACTGGCTCAAGTCGGTGGCTTTTGGCCACATCTCCTCCATCGGAGAGAGGGTGCTGGTAATCGGAGTCGGGAACACCGCCATGGACTGCTGCCGCACGGCACGCAGGCTAGGCGGGGGCGACGTGAAGATCATGGCCCGCCGTCCTCGGCAATATTTCAAGGCATCACCATGGGAGCTGGAGGACGCGGAAGAGGAGCAGGTTGAGATAGTCGTCAACCATGCTCCCCGCCGCTTCGTAACCGAGAACGGCCGCCTGGTGGGCATGGAGTTCGACGTGCTCGAGTGGGACGAGCAGGCTCGGCACTCGCGCAAGCTCGACACCGTCTTCCTCCCATGCGACGACGTGATCCTTGCGATCGGACAGGAAAATGCGTTCCCCTGGGTCGAGCGCGATCTCGGCCTCGAGTTCACCGACGAGGGACTGCCGGTGGTCGACGCGGTGACGATGCAGACGACCCTCGCGGGCGTCTTTGTAGGCGGGGACGCTGCATTCGGCCCCAAGAACATCATCTGGGCCGTGGCGCACGGACACGAGGCAGCCATCTCCATCGACAACCACTGCCGGGGAATTCCGGCCGACGACAGGCCATCGGCGCAGATGAGCCTTACCAGCCAAAAGATGGGCCTGACCGAGTGGAGCTACAGCAACGACTACAACCCGTCCGCGCGGCAACAGATGGCCCACGTCGACCTGACCAAGCGCTTTCAGGAGTTGCGCCTCGAGGTTGAGCTCGGCTTTTCGGCGGAGCAGACCATGCGCGAGGTGCAGCGCTGCCTCAACTGCGACGTGCAACCCGTCTTCCGGGCTCCTTTGTGCATCGAATGCGACGCCTGCATCGATATCTGCCCGGTGGCGTGCCTGACGATCACGCGAGACGCCGAAAGCGAGTCCGAGCTGCGCAGCATGCTTACGGTGGCGGCCGACAACCTAGAAGAGCCGTTGTACATATCAGAACCACTTGCGCAGACGGGAAGGATCATGGTCAAGGACGAAGACCTGTGCGTTCACTGCGGCCTTTGCGCCGAACGTTGCCCGACGGCGGCGTGGAACATGGAGAAGTTCGACCTACGCCTTGGTCGCGCCGGAATTGGAGCCCTTCTGTGACCCTGCAAGCAATCGCCACCCAAGGGCCATCGGGCGAGGAGGGGCCGCGCATCAACGACTTCTCCCTGAAGTTCGCCAATGTGAACGGCACCGGCTCCGCCAGCGCCAACAACCTGATCCTTCGCGCAATCTTCCGGATGGGCGTTCCGGTATCGGGGAAAAACCTCTTCCCCTCGAACATCCAGGGCTTGCCGACCTGGTACGAGATTCGCGTCAACGGGCAGGGCCACACCTCGCGATCTCAGCAGTACGACATGGTGGTGGCCATGAACGGCCAGACCTACGCCGAGGATATCGGGCAGCTCTCCCCCGGGGGTTACGTCCTCTACGACTCGACCTGGCCCCTCCCCGCAACTCTGCTGCGCCAAGACGTGAACTTCCTCGGGGTCCCTCTCGCCAGGATGTGCGGCGACGCCTTCAGTGGGCCGCGCGAGCGGATCCTCATGAAGAACATCGCATACGCGGGAGCCGTCTCATATCTCATAGGAATCGATCCGCAGGTGCTGGCCGAGTTGCTGGAGGAGTCCTACTCGGGCAACCAGGCACTGCGCGACTCCAATCAGAGGGCGTTGCGCCTCGGATACGACTATGCAGAGGAGAACCTGCCCGCGGAACTTCCCTTCCGGCTCGAGCCCGGCACGGGGACGGAGGGGAAGATCCTCATCGACGGCAACACGGCCACCGCGCTCGGCTGCCTGTACGCCGGTGCCACCGTTGCGGCCTGGTACCCCATCACGCCGGCCACCTCCGTCGCCGAGAACTTCCGCAAGCTGTGCGAGCGGTACCGGCGGCGCAAGGTGACGCTCACTGATGGAACCGTCGAGACCAGGAACGACTTCGTCATATTGCAGGCCGAGGACGAGCTGGCGGCGCTGGGAATGGTGATCGGAGCCTCCTGGGCGGGTGCCCGGGCTTTCACTTCGACCTCCGGCCCCGGCATCTCACTCATGAACGAGCTGCTCGGCTTGGCCTACTACACCGAGATCCCCGCCGTGGTCATCGACGTGCAGCGCACAGGCCCCTCGACGGGCATGCCGACCCGAGTGCAACAGTCCGATCTCCTGGAGTGCGCGTACGCCTCCCATGGCGACACCAAGCACATCCTGCTCCTCCCGGCCGATCCCAAGGAGTGCTTCGACTTCGCGGTACGGGCCTTCGACCTCGCGGAGAGATTTCAGACACCGGTCATGCTGCTCTCCGACCTGGATATCGGCATGAACGACTGGGCTGTCGACCGGTTCAGCTGGGACGACGGTTACCGCCCCGATCGAGGACGGGTACTTACCGACGCGGACATCGAAAAGCTGGGGCACTTCTACCGTTATGGCGACGAAGACGCCGAGTACGTGACTCCGCGCACGCTTCCCGGACTGAGCGAACAGGGCGCCTACTTCACCCGCGGCTCGGGCCACGACCGCTACGGCCTCTACACCGAGGAGTCCGACGCCTACGCCCAGGTCGTCGAAAGGCTCGCCAAAAAGGTCGAGGCATCGGCAGCGCACTTGCCCGAGCCGGTGATCCGCACCCAAGCGGGGGCGGCCATCGGCGTGATCACCATGGGAAGTTGCGAGGGAGCGGTTCTCGAGGCGCTCGAGATTCTCGCCTCGCAGGGAACGGCCCTGGATTACATGAGGGTTCGAGGATTCCCCTTCGACGCGACGGCGCGCGACTTCATCACGAGCCACGAGCGCTGCCTCGTCGTCGAGCAGAACCGCGATGCCCAGCTCCGCTCCCTATTGGTGCTCGAGGCCGGTGCGGAGGCCAGGCGTCTCGGGTCGATCCTTTCCTACGGCGGATTGCCTATAAGCGCCACACAGGTCGTCGAAGGTGTCCGCGCCGAGATGCGCGAGATCGGGGTTTAGCAGCGATGCCATCAATCAAGAAGCCGCTGATTCCGCTGGCGGCCATGCCCAAGAACGACATCGGGCTGACCATCAGGGACTACGAGGGGTCGATGTCGACGCTCTGCGCCGGTTGCGGGCACGACTCGGTGACCGCGGCCATCGTGCGCGCCCTCTTCGAATTGTCCATCCCTCCCCACAAGGTGGTCAAGATGAGCGGCATCGGCTGTTCTTCAAAGACGACCGCCTACTTCGACTCGGCCGCCCATGGCTTCAACTCCGCGCACGGGCGAATGGCACCCATTGCCACCGGCGCCAATGCCGCGAACCGGGACGCCCTTTACATAGGCATCTCCGGCGATGGCGACTCCCTCTCGATCGGCGCGGGGCACATGGTGCATGCCATCCGGCGCAATGTCCACATGGTCTACGTGATCGAGAACAACGGGGTCTACGGTCTCACCAAGGGGCAGTTCTCCGCATCCGCGGACATCGGCTCCGCAGCGAAGCACGGCGAGGCGAACACGGTCGCGCCCGTCGACCCGGTAATGCTCGCATTGAGCTTGGGCGCAAGTTTCGTGGCGCGAAGCTTCTCGGGCGACAAGGAGCAGCTGGTGCCGATACTCAAGGCCGCCGCGCAGCATCGGGGCCTGGCCCTTATCGACGTGATATCCCCGTGTGTACAGTTCAACAACCACTACGGTTCGACGAAGAGCTACCGATACGTGCGCGAGCATGAGCTGCGAGAGATCGAGCCGGACTTCATCAGCACCGGTCGCGAGATAGTGGCCGACCTCCCGCACGACGGCGCGCTGATGGTGGCGATGCACGACGGTGGGCTGGTGAGATTCCGCACCTTGCCCGCCGACTACGACCCGACCGATCGCGAAGCGGCGATGCACTACGTGAACCAGGCACACGCCAGGGGCGAGATTCCAACCGGTCTGCTCTTCGTAGACGAAAGCATCCCGGACGTGCACGAGCTAAATCACACGAGCGAGTCGCCGCTGGTGGAACTCCCCTTCGAGGAGCTCTGCCCGGGTTCGGCCGAACTGGAGGACTTCCAGAAAAGCTTCGTCTGACGCTGCTCAGCCGGACGGAGGGGACTCCACCCCGTCCGGCTACCGGAGTCCTATGGAACCTGGAGCGTGTCGCGCAAGGAGCGCTTCAGTTCGGCGAAGCCCCGGAAGTGCGCCAGCCGCTCGACGGCCTCCCAGAGGTCCACCGCCTCCTGCCCCCTTGGAAGGCGGGCAATGACCGGACCAAAGAAAGATGGCCCATTCGGGGGACCGAAGGTGATGATCGGCGTGCCCACTTCTTTTCCTGCCCGCTCCAGGGCCAGCTCGGTCTCGTCGCGGATGACCGCGTCGTAATCGCTGCTGTCGAGCGCGTTCACCAGCCTTGACGGCAGGCCTGCCTTGAGCAACGCTCCTTCCACCACCTCGGGCTGCCCGGCTTCGGGACGCCTGTGCTCGCTATGGATTATCCTTCCGAACTCCGAGTAAAGGGCCCCAACGGCCGCATTGCCGCCCTCTTCACGCGCCGCGGCGGCGACTCGAAGCAGGCGCAGCCCGAGTCCATGAATCTCGGGGTATCCCGCGGGGAACTCGGTCTCGTAATCACGATGCTCGTTGACGATTCGTAGCGATATGAAGCGCCAGTCCACCTCGAGCTGGCGCAGGCCCGCCACCTCGACAGCCCAGCGGGAGGTGATCCACGCCCAGGGACAGATGGGATCGAAGAAGAAATCGACATCAGACATGAGTCAAATTTATCGACTGGCCGGCGCTATGAGAAAAGTGAGCCGGCCCCCGCCCTATGACAGGTACTTGGCGAGGTTGGCGATCCCATGGCCCCAAGCGGCGATCGTGTCGGCGGGAAGGTAGGACTTGCCGGCCTTGGTGTGGTCCACAACCGGCGCGGCAATGAAGCGCTCGTTGCCGTTGGGATCGATGAAGTAGAGCAAGGAGGTGTGGATGATGTCCGCGTTTGGGTTCGGGGCTGATACCTGCACGTTGTAGTTTGCCCAAATCGGCTTCAGGCTCGCCACCGGGCCGGTGCCGAAGTGCCAGCTGGTGATGGCGTCCAGCCCGTGCGCCACGCTGAACTTCTGAACCGAGGCAACCGAGTTGTGGTATTGATTGACGTTCACGGCCAGGAAAACGACCTTGGATGCGTTTGCGCCCAAGTCGTGAAAGGCGTCCACGAACTCCTGCGAGACGATGGGACAAATGTCCGTGCAGTGCGGGTCCATGAACTCCAGAATCACCGTCTTGCCTCGGAAACTCGAGAGAGAGAAGCTCTGGCCGGTCTGGTCGACCAGGGAGAAGCCGGGAGCCTGCTTGGCCGGTAGCGGAGTCAACCCCATCACGTTTGCCACCGGGGTGGAGATGACCGAAGGTATGCCGGACGGCCTCAGAGTTGCGGCGGCGCTGGAGGAGCCGGACTGATTGCGCGGGAAGGCCTTGGTGAGAATGAAGTAGGATGCCGACGCGACAACCAGGAAGGTCACGGCCAACAGGGCGTAAAAGCGCAGCGCGGCCGAGGGCCGGCGAGAACCCCCGCCGCCATCGGATGCCGGAGCGGACTCCTCCAATTCCTTGGTGGACGACATCAGTCTCCCCTCGAAGATGGGTGCGTGGACACGTGCGCACGACCTGCGCCCGCCATCCCATAGATACTACATCGGGGTGGGTTGAAACGCGTTGCCACGCTCCGCCACCCAGGTGAACCTCCAGCTCAGAAGTGTGAGCGAAGAAAGAGATGGGCCTCGGCAAGGTTCTTGGAATACATGGAGAAGTGGCCGTCGCCCTCGCCTTCGACGTATTCGGCCCCGGGAACCGCGCTCGCCAGCCAGCGGCCGTGGGTCACCGGAACAAAAGCGTCCTCGCTGCCCATGTAGATGCGAACCGGAGCGTCCAGTGCCGCAAGGTCGAACCCCCAATCCCGCACAAAGGCGAGATCGTCGTCGTACCAGCCCCAGTAGGAGTCGGAAAGCGCTCGCCCCGCCTGGCCGAGCAGAAGGTCCACGAAAGGTCCGTGCACCATCTCCATATCGGCGGGGCAGAGCAGGCTGGAAAGCTCACCGACGAGGGAGGCCGGATCGGCGGCGATCATCCCGGGGCGCGCCTCCTCCAAAAAGGCACGCAGGCCCGCGGCGTCGTCACGGGCAAGGCCGAACTCCACGAGGTTGGCATCTCCCATGCCGGCGAGAAAATCGAGGCCGGAGGCGCCGTAGGGCGCGACGGATCCAAAGGTGGCCGTGGCCACAACTCTGGCACCTAGGAGTGCCGCTGTCGCGAGCGCATGCGGGCCGCCTCCGGAAATTCCCCAGGTGGCTATGCGCTCCAGACCGAGATGGTCGGCCAGTGCCGCGACGTCCGTGGCGACGTCCGCGATCGATCGACCCTCCTTGCGGCTGGAGCGGCCGTAACCCGCCCGGTCGAAGCCGATGACGAGCAGGCCGAGATCGTCCGCGAGCGCGCTCAAGTCCGAACCCAGTACCTGCGAACTGGGCGTCCCGTGGTGCACGACGACCGGGAACCCCGAGCGCGGCCCCGCCGTCTCGAAGGACAGGGTGCGGCCGTCCGCGAGCTTGATCGAACCTTGCATCGCTACCTCCCGAGGCGGAATCCAGATCGGATCAGCGTTGAAGTGGCCCTCGGCCAAGAGCCTGGTGCCATCAGGCGACCGCCGGGTCGACCAGGATGTGGTCGAGACGCCAATCCGGATGGTCGCTCTCCAGCCTGGCCAGCCAGTACGGGTTCTCGAAGAGCGCGAGCAGCTCGCCGTCGCTGCGCGTCAGAACCTTGACGCCGCCCAGGCGGCGCAACTCCTGAGCAGTTGCCGCGTCAGTGCGCCTCGCCATCTTGTAGGCGGTCTCGCGAAGGTCGACC
>JAKAEN010000307.1 GCA_021818355.1 Actinomycetes bacterium
TGAGAATGCCGGCGGCCAAGGTGGCCTGCCGGCCAGGCGCCGCACCCCGACAACGTATCGTATGCTTCCGGCAAGGACGGGCAGGAGGGCGGCGGTTCCGACCATCCAGAGCGAAAGGGCCGCGACCCCGAAGGCGTGAAGAAGCTCGGCTCCGTGTCCCGCGGGAAAGACCGCGCTGCTTCGGCCAAGCGCCGCCGCTGAAAGACCTCCGCATCCTGCGGCGATCCACCATGGGGCGGACGGGGCGCCCGCAAGGCCGTGCCGCGCGACACGCGCCACCGCAAGCCCGGCCACGACGAGGTAGCCGACCACTCCAGCCGTGACGCTCGCGAAAGCCAGCCAGCCCAGCAAGGCAAAGGGGCGAGGGAGCCGCACGGCTACGGACGCCACTCCGATGCCGTCGGCAAGCAGCGCGGCCGGAGCCAGGAACCAGGTGCCGTCCACCGCCTGCAGGCCCGGCTTGGAAGAGAGGAGAGGGAGGACCAGAGAGAACACGAGGAGTCCGGTATAGGCCCACGCCGAAGCGACGATCACGGCAGCGCCGAGCGCAAGCACAGGCCCTCCGAACTGGGCAACACTGTTCCCGATCACCGCCAAGCCGATTGGGATCGTAAAGTCGCCAAGCCGAGCGGCGGGATAATGAGCGGACCTCGAAGGCGCGCGCATGCCTAAGCCGATCACGGTCAAGGCGATCGCCATGGCGACCAGCAGCAGCGGCGCCCCAAGCCATCCAACCTTTGCCGATCCAGCCAGCTGGGAGGCGGCGCCGGTCGCCATCACCGCGCCGAACGGAAGGCTCGACCTGGAGCGGGAGGGCATTGGGCTACTCTATAACGCTCCCTGATCGTATCTCGCACCAGCCAGTCGGCGCGATGCGGACGTATTCCGCGTCGCTATGGTCGATAGCGGGTCATAACGGAGTGGATCGCGCGTGCAACCTCTGCGGGGAGATCTTCCTGCACAAAACGCCCACCCCTTTGGATGGCAGCCGCCTAAGCGTATTACCGTTCGACCTTCCAAGGAACGGCTCGTAAAACTCTTAGCGTACCAATATTTCGCTTGACTATCGGGGCGTCGTCAAGAGGTGAGCGCAACGAGCTTCGCGAGTTGGGTTTGAATGGTTTAGGGATTAGTCGGGAGACTCTCCGGTCGCCGACTTCACCAAGGATAAGCAAGCTCTGGCGCATCGACTGCGGGCCAAGCGCGGACATCCGCAAGGCGGCTCCGGGCACGGCAGGAGGGAGCGTCGCCGATGGAATCGTTGGGACTACAGACCGCGGTGAACGTGGTAAGCCTTGCCAGAGAGGGGCGCTTCCGTGAAATCTGCGACCTCTTTTCCCCCGCGCTACGTCCACTGGTCTCGGCCGACCTGCTCCAGGAGGCCTGGGACGCCGAAGTCGGGCGGCAAGGTGCGATCGTCGCCGTAGGAAATCCCCTCAGTGATGAGGGGGCGGGTGGAGTCCTGGTCAAGGTCCCGGTCGCCTGCGAGCACGGCGGGCTTACGGTGGTGGTCTCGGTGACGCACGGGGGGCAATTGGCCGGGCTACAGCTCGCACCGGCGAGCGCCGCAGAGCCCGTAGCTCCATGGCAGCCACCCGACTACGCCGACCCGGCCAACTTTGGCGAAACGGATCTGACCATAGGCGCCGGGCATCAGGCCGTAGGGGGTACGCTGAGCATGCCCCACGGCGCACGCCAAGGACCGGCAGTCGTGCTGCTCGCAGGCTCGGGACCGAATGATCGCGACGAAACCCTGGGGCGCAACAAGCCGTTCAAGGATCTTGCCTGGGGGCTCGCCAGCCGAGGCGTGGCTGTTCTTCGCTTCGACAAAGTGACCTTTGCGCACGCGTCGGAGGTCGCCGTCAAGAGCGACTTCACCCTGGCGGACGAATACCTCCCACAGGCGCTGGCGGCAATCGAAATCCTGCGCACTCATCCCGGAGTCGACGCCGGACGGATCTTCGTCCTGGGCCACAGTCTCGGAGGCACGGTTGCGCCGATGGTGGCAAGCAAGGCGCCCTCGGTGGCCGGGCTCGTGATCATGGCCGGCGGGGCCCAGCCGCTCCACTTGGCGATGTTGCGGCAAGTCCGATACCTGGCATCCCTCGATCCGAACGCCTCGGCGGCATCGGCTGCAGCGCTCGAAGCACTGGCGGAGCAGGTGAGGCGCGTGGACGACCCCGGGCTGTCGCCGACCACTCCGGCCACCGACCTTCCCTTCGGCGTGCCGGCCCCCTACTGGCTCGCCCTCCGCAATTATCAACCTGTGACGGTGGCCGCGTCCCTGGCCCAGCCAATGCTTCTGCTCCAGGGCGGTCGCGACTACCAAGTGACAGTCGTCGACGACCTCGCCCTTTGGGAGCAGGGCCTGCGGGGGCGGGAGAATGTTTCCATCAGGGTCTACCCGGCCGACAATCACCTGTTCCTGCCGGGAAGTGGGCCGTCGACGCCTGCGGAGCTCGAGCCTGCCCAGCACCTGGACCCCGACGTCATAACGGACATCGCCGTCTGGCTGGCGGAGAGCGGAGCCTAGTTAGTTACGTCAAGGAGCCGGCCCGGCGGGCACCCTCGGTGCTCGTACCTCGAGTACTTGTGTCGCAAAGCAACGCCGGGAGCAGGTGCGAAAAGATATCATTTACCTACTTCATGGCCGGACACCTCTTCGTAATCAAAGGCGACCTCAAGAAGCTCGCATGTGACGCCTGGGCGCTTCCGACCGACGACGGCCGC
>JAKAEN010000308.1 GCA_021818355.1 Actinomycetes bacterium
TGAGCCTGTTGGAGGGCCACATGCTCCACTGCCTCCTTGGGCATGGGGGAGGCCCGGACACGCCCGAGGCTCAGACCGCGGAGGTCATGAGCGTTGTGGCCCGAATGATGTCCAAGTAGGCAGCGGAGGTCAGCTCAGCATTACCAGCCCGTCGGCAGCCTGTCTGGCGTGATACGACGAGCGGGTATTCGGCGAGGATTCGACGTGCCGGATACCGAGCGACTCTCCATACTCCTTCAGCTCCGCGAACTCCTTGGGCATGTACCACCTGGCCACCGGCAGGTGCTTGCGGGTCGGACGCAAGTACTGCCCGATGGTGACGATCTCCACGCCCACTGCCGCCAGGTCGCGCAAGGTCGCCTTGAGCTCATCCATGGTCTCGCCCATGCCCACGATGATCCCGGACTTGGCAACCAGGCCGCGGTCGACGGCGCCGGCCAGGACCCGCAGACTCCGTGCGTAGGAGGCCTGTGGCCTGACTGCGCGCTGCAGGCGAAGCACCGTTTCGATGTTGTGATTGAGCACCTCGGGACGCGCATCGTAGATGGCCGAAAGAGCCTCCTGGCTCCCCTTGCAATCGGGAATGAGAACTTCTATGCCGACGCCTGGCGTGCGCCGGCGGATCTCGGCAATCGAGTCGACGAAGCCGCTGATGCCGCCGTCTTCGAGATCATCGCGTGCAACAGCGGTGATGACCGCGAAGCGCAGACCCATCTCCTCAACGGCCACCGCCACCCGGCGCGGCTCATCAGGGTCCATCGACTGGGGCTTATCCGTCTTCACCAGGCAAAACCCACAGGACCGCGTGCAGTCCTCGCCGTTGATCATGAAGGTCGCCGTCCCCTGGGCCCAGCATTCGAAGATGTTGGGGCACCCGGCCTCCTCGCAGACCGTAACCAGCGAGAGCCCACGCATGGTGCGCTTGAGTTCCTGGTACTCGTCGCCCATGTTGGAGCGGAGCTTTACCCACTCGGGCTTCGAGGAGGATATGGAGATACCCTCCGCGGTGGAGACCCCTGCACTGGCGAGGCGCCTGTCCAGAGAGCGCCTCTCCGCGGTCTCCTGCACCGGCTCGGCCCTTTGAATCTGGCCACTCGAATCTTGAGCGAGGTATCCAACCGAACTGGAAACGCCGTAGAAGCTGTGAGCGGGTCGCCCGAACACCTCCGGCGCCAGCTCGGCCACCGACGCCACGACCTCTTCCATGGTCGCCGAAGAACCCTCGGCCGCCATGGAGGTCACCTCGTAGTCGGAAATCCCGCACGGCACTATGTGCCCGAACATGCCGAGATCCGGGTTCACGTTGAGCGCGAAGCCGTGCATGGAGCGGCCACGGCTGATTCGGACCCCGATGGCCGCGATCTTTCTGAGCTTCCCGTCCGCGGACAAAGTCCAGACTCCGGGGAATCCTTCGTGACGGATTCCAGCGATTCCGTGGCGCGCGAGCGCACGAATCACCAGCTCCTCGACCTTGGCAACGAAGTCAGGAGTCGCATTGCTTTTCAATGGAACGTCCAAGATCGGGTATCCGACCAGCTGTCCGGGACCGTGGTAGGTGACGTCCCCGCCTCGGTCGACGCTGATCATCTCAGCACCGACCGTCGCCGGATCCACCAGGACGTGAGCGGGATCGGTTCGCACCCCGAGCGTGTAAACGTGGTTGTGCTCCAGCAAAAGCAGATGCTCCGCCGAGCCGGCAAACAACCGGTGTTGGAGGGCATACGCGTCGGAATAGGCAACCTTGCCGAGCCAACGGATCTCGAGCACTTCGCCTCCTAGGATCGCCGATCACCTCGCGCCGCCCCCATAGGCGCGCGAGGCATGGGCGCCGGAGCGGGGCCGCCCCGGCGCCGGAGAGAATTTGAGCCTAGAACTCCTGAGCCCAGTTCCAGGTCTCGATGATCTCCTTCATCCTGGCCAGGTAGGCGGCCGCGTAGGCGCCATCTATCACACGGTGATCGAAGGTCAGAGCCAGGACGCCAACCGAGTGAATGGCGATGCTCTCGGTGCCATCGGGCAGCGTGACCACGACCGGCTTGCGCTTCACCCCATCCGTCGAAAGGATCGCGACCTGGGGTTGATTGATGATGGGTGCCGTGATGAAGGTTCCATACGGGCCGGGATTGGTGATGGTGAACGTGCCGCCGGCCAATTCGTCTGCACTCAGGCGCTTCGAGCGGGCGCGGGTGGCCAGGTCCCGTATCTCCCTTGCCAGGCCCTTCAGCCGCTTCTGGTCCGCCTCCTTGATCACCGGGGCGATCAGGCCATCAAGGTCGAGGTCGACGGCAATGGAGAGGTTCAAGTCCCGGTGCACAACGAGTGCGTCGTCGCCCACGGAGGCGTTCAGGTGGGGGAAGGTGCGCAGAGCTTCCACCGTTGCGCGCGCGATGAATGGCAGGTACGTCAAAGAGAAGCCCTCTTCGCGGGCAAAGGACTCCTTCAGCGCGTGCCTGACCCGCTCAACGGGCTCGAAGTCAACCTCGATGGCGACGAGGGTGTGAGCCGAGGTTGCCTTGGAGCGCACCATGTGCTCGGCGGTACGGCGCCTGATGTTGTTGAACGGAATCACCTCGTCCCTGGCTCCGGCCACAACCGGTGCATAGGCCTCGGCCCGAACCGCGGGCTGGAGCACCTGTGCGGGTGCCGGGGCGGGTTGTGCGGCGGGCGCCTCGAAAGCCGCCGGGGCGGGTGCCGGCTCCGGGGCGGGCGCGGGGGCCGGGGC
>JAKAEN010000052.1 GCA_021818355.1 Actinomycetes bacterium
GGTCAGATCGGCGCGCAGTCCGAGGCATCCCGCGAGAGGTGCCGGGTCGTCCGGGAGAGCCCGGCGAACCTGCTCAACGGCCAGAAGATCGGCTGGGCCGGCCCGCTGCTCGATGAGCTGAAAAAACTTCACCAACGATGGGGTTAAAGATGATCCTTCCGAACTGGGCGCTGAATATGAAGGGTGCTCGTCTAAAAAAGAAGATGAGCGTCCAAGCGCTTGCGGACCTCTCGGGCGTCAGCCACGGGACGATCGAGAGGATGGAGGCCGGCGAGCCGCCGAACCTGAAGTCCGTCTCCGCGATCGCCGAGGCGCTCGGCATGAAGCTGTCCCAATTTTTCAAGGACTAGGCATGAAAAAGGCAAAGGCCGTCCGGAACGAAGAGAAGAAGGTCCGGATCACCTGCACCGGGACGGAGGTCGTCGACATCGACGACCTCACGCCGTTTCAGGGCAAGTTCAAGAAGCTGGCGAAGGGCGACTACGAGAAGCTGCGCGCCCAGATCATCGCCGTCGGCGTCACTGCCGCCGCGACCGTCTGGAAGGACGGCGACAAGCTCTACCTCCTCGACGGGCACCAGCGCCGTGAGACGCTCTCGAGGATGAAGCTCGAGGGCTTCGAGGTCCCTCCTATCCCGGTCAACTTCGCGGACTGCCGCACGAAGGCCGAGGCGAAGGTGAAGGTCCTCGCCCTAGCCTCTACATACGGCAGCGTGGACGAGGCCGGCCTGATCGACTTCGCCAAGGAAGCGGGCCTCGATTTGGCGACCATTTCCGAGAGCTTCCGTTTTCCCGACATCGACCTCGATCATTTGGTCCGGAGCGCAGGCGCGGCCATGATGAGCACCGGAGCGGATCTGGACAAGGCGGCTCCGCGCCCGGCGAAGCCAGTCACGAAGCTCGGGGACATCTGGAAGATGGGGGAGCACCGCCTTATTTGCGGGGACAGCACCGATCCTGAAGTGCTCAAGCGGCTGATGGACGGTAAGAAGGCAGTCCTCATGAACACCGACCCTCCCTACGGGATCAATTTCGTAGAGAATGCGAAGTCCAAGGGGCAAAGCAAGGAGCAGAAGGACATCGCCAATGACGAGCTAGACGGAGCCCAGCTCCAAGCCTTCCTCGAAGCGACGATTCGAGCGGCAGTCCCGCACCTGAAGGACAACGCCGCCTTCTATCTATGGCATCCGATGTTGACGCAGGGCACGTTTTTTGCTGCTGCTGCTGCTGCTGACATTCTCATCTCCCGGCAGATCATTTGGGTCAAGCCTTCGCTGGTCTTCGGGCGCGGGGACTATCACTGGCGCCACGAGCTCGCCTTCTACGGGTGGAGGCGCGGACATCGGCCCCCGTTCTACGGACCCCGGAACCAGACGACCATTTGGGAGGCGGGACGAGAGAACGACGGCATCCACCCCACCCAAAAGCCAGTGAAGCTCTTCGAAATCCCGCTCATGAATCACACCAAAAAGGGAGAGCTGATCTACGAACCTTTCGCCGGTTCCGGAAGCCAGTTCATCGCAGCGGAAGCGAGCGGGCGCGTTTGCTACGGCGTGGAATTGGACCGTGGCTATTGCGACAGCATCGTGAAGCGCTGGGAGAATTTGACGGGCAAGAAGGCTGAGCGAGCGAAATGATTCTCGCTCTCGATCTCTCCACCACCCAAACAGGCTGGGCCTATGGCCCCGAAGGGCGCCGCGAGCCGGCGGCGTGGGGTTCGATCAAGCCAAAGTCTACCCTCCACAGACCGAGCAGGATCGCCCACATCGTCGCCGAGCTGCGGCCGATGCTGATCGACCCGCTGACGCAGAGGGTCGTCGCCGAGGACCTGAATGTCGGCAGCCAGCAGCGAAAGGACGGCCAGAAGGCAAAGGGAAGCATGACGTCGGTGATCGCCCTCGCCGAAGTGCGCGGGGCGATCCAGCACGAGCTCTGGAAGGAGCGGGGCCTGGAGATCGAGTATGCTCACCCCTCGACGGTCAAGGCCGCGCTCAAGATCCAGGGACTCAAGGGCCTGCCTACGAAGGCCGACGTCCGGATCGTGCTCGACCGCATGGGGATCCAGACGGCGAACGAAGACGAGTCCGACGCGATCGCGGTCTTCTGGGCTACGTCTCTCCGTAAAGAGCGCTGGTAAAAAAGGCTTGCAACTGGTCACGCGGTCTGGTAGCTTTTCACCAGCGGGATAGAGCAGCGGCAGCTCGGGAGCCCCATAAGCTCCAGGCCGGGGGTTCGAGTCCCTCTCCCGCAACCACTACCGAGGAACAGGTGAACTTCTCCAAGCAGGCAGTCGTCGAGCGCGCGATCGTGGCCCCTAGCCACGAAGCGCCGGCTATTGACCCGGACGGATGGGAAGACTAAGTCCTCGCAGACAAACCAAAGGCGGCCTCTGCGGGGAAACCCTCAGAGGCCTTTTTTATTTCTAGGTGGCAAATGAACCCTAAGAAAACGCCGAGTGAACAATTAGGGATGGAGGTGGCCACAGCGTCGGCGAAACTTTACAAGCTAGTCTTTTTCGACCTCCTGAGCAGGCATGAAGAAAATTTCTGCTTCCGATGCCAGAAGGAGATCGAAAGCCCGGAGCAACTCTCGATAGAGCATAAGGTCGCATGGAGACACCGCGACCCGAGTCTCTTCTGGGATTTGGAGAACATCGCTTTTTCGCACCGGGTCTGTAACTCGAAGGCAATAAGAACAGCAGGGACGAGCCAGCACGGGAAAGCGTGGACTTACAACCGAGGATGCAGATGCGTTCCGTGCACCAAAGCTGGAACGCAAGCAAGGATTGAGAGACGGGCACGACAGAAAAATTTAGCTTAAGGGTCCCTTAGCTCACGGGGCAGAGCGGCCGGCTCATAACCGGCGGGGCTGCGTTCGAGTCGCAGAGGGACCACCATCGGGCTTTAGCTCAGGCAGTAGAGCGCTCGCTTCGGGAGCGAGAGGCCGCAGGGGCGGAACCTGCAAGCCCGACCAAAACGGGGATCACGTCTACGGGGGAAGACACCGCCTTTGCAAGGCGGGGAGGCCGGTTCGACTCCGGCGATCTCCACTAAGGGCCCTTAGCTCATTTAGCAGAGCGCCTGCTCCGCAAGCAGGAGGCGCCCGGAGCGAAGCCGGGAGGGTCCACCAAAATGCGTCGGTAGCATAGCGGCCTAATGCGCCCGCCTGTCACGCGGGAGATCGCCGGTTCAAATCCGGTCCGATGCGCCACGGAAGCGCAGCTCGAATAGTGGAGCGCACGCTTGATAAGCGTGAGGGTGAAGGTGCAAGTCCTTCCGCTTCTACCAACTTCACGGCTCGGTCGTCTAGCGGCCAAGGATGCCTCCCTCTCACGGAGGAGACCACGGGTTCGAATCCCGTCCGAGCTACCAACTCGCGCTCGTCCATTAGCTAGGATCTCCGGCCTTCATCCGGAGGAAGACGGGGCAGAACCGTCGCGCGAGACCAAGGGCCTTTAGCTCAGTCAGCAGAGCGCTACGATGGCATCGTAGAGGCGCCGGGGGCAGAGCCCGGAAGGTCCACCAACTTCTCCCAGCCGCCGCCGGCAGAGACCCGGAGCGCACGGAAGGCGGGAGGGGACGCGATCATAGCTCAGGGGTAGAGCGCTTCCTTGACATGGAAGAGGCCGGAGGTTCGAGACCTCCTGATCGCACCAATTTCTCCCCGAGGGGAGAGCGACGCTGTGGCCGTAGCTCAGTGGTAGAGCAGGAGGTTGTGACCCTCCCGTCCCGGATTCGATTTCCGGCGGTCACCCCAAAAAGACCTTGACCTCGGCAGCCGGATTCGCTAAGGTCTCGGCATCAGATCCACTACGAGAGCACCGTGACGCAGAGAGCCCAATTCGCCAGCAGCAAAGCCACCACGAAGCAGAGCTCCGTGTTGATGACGCTTTCGCGCGGGCAGTACCGGAATCTGGGCTTCTGGACCACGCGAAGGAAGGCCTCCTAGTCGGGATCGCAAGAACCACAGCACCACCCGAAGAGGAGGCCCCGAGAGGGACCTCCTCTTTCGCTTTGCGCGGGTAGCCAAGCGGCAACGGCAACTGGCTGTAAACCAGCCGTCCTTCGGGGCTTCGGGAGTTCGAGTCTCTCCCCGCGCACCACGCCTCGGTAGCTGAGATAGATTAGCGCCGCTCTGAAGAAGCGGAGACGGGGGAGCGTTACCCTCCCGGGGCACCATCTACGAGGTCGTAGCTCAACTGGCAGAGTACCGGCCTTTTAAGCCGAGGGGTGCGGGATCGTTGCCCGCCGACCTCAACGAGTCCCAAGCTTTCCGGGTGAAGCACCGGCCTCTTAAGCCGGGGAACAGGGTTCGAGCCCCTGGGGACTCACCAAACGCGAGCGTAGCTCAGAGGCAGAGCGCCCGGCCCACATCCGGGAGCGCGTAGGTTCGATCCCTACCGTTCGCACCAAATAGAAGCGGGTCGAAGGCACGACGGTTTTCTAGGTTCAAATCCCAGTTCGGCCGCCAACGGCCGAAGCGCCCGGAAGGTACGGGCACCGTCCGCCAGAAATTATCCGCCTCACGGTCCCGCAGCTTGATTGGAGGAGCGCCGCGCTACGAACGCGGAGGTTGAGGGTTCGACTCCCTCCGGGGCTACCACTAGACGTTCCGCAGCTTGATTGGAGGAGCGCGGCCCTCCGAAGGCCGAGGTTGTGGGTTCGACTCCCACCGGAACGAAACATCCCGTCGTCAAAGGGAGTGGCCCCGGTTTCCTAAACCGGAGATGGAGGTTCGAGTCCTCCCGGGATGAGAGCACGGCCTCGCAGCTCGACGGACGAGCAGGCGGTTTCTACCCGCAAGGATGGGGGTTCGAATCCCTCCGAGGTCACCACGCCGCCCTAGCCCAACTGGCAGAGGCGCGCCCTTGAGGTGGGCGAGGTTCGGGGTTCGAATCCCCGGGGCGGCACCAACTACGGCCCTCTAGCCCAACCGGAAGAGGTGCTCCGCTCAAAACGGAGAAGTTCAGGGTTCGAATCCCTGGGGGGCCAGAGATCGACCCGATCTACGCCAATGGAAGAGCGGCTCGTCTTAAAAACGAGTGGATTCCGGTTCGAGTCCGGGGTTCGGGAGAGACCCGTGGTAGCCCAACTGGCAGAGGCGTCCGGCTCAGAACCGGAAGGTTGAGGGTTCGAATCCCTCCTGCGGGACCAATAGGGGAGTAGCTCAATTGGCAGAGCGCGCGTCTCCAAAACGCGAGGCTGAGAGTTCGACCCTCTCCTCCCCTGCCAAATACCAGAGCAGCACGATTGGCCGTGCAAGCCCCTGTTAAGGGCGAGGTTGGGGGTTCGAGGCCCTCCTCTGGTGCCAAATATAGCGCGGTGCTAACGGCAGGCAGCGGGGCCTTGAACCCCGTGGATGCAGGTTCGAATCCTGCCCGCGCTTGATGCCCTCTCGTCCAAAGGCAAGACAGCGGACTCTGAATCCGCGAATCGAGGTTCGAGTCCTCGGGGGGCAACCAGATATGCGGGATTAGCTCAATGGTAGAGCTACTGCCTTCCAAGCAGAAGATGCCGGTTCGATTCCGGCATTCCGCTCCAAATGAATGCGGGAGTGGTTCAATAGTAGAACGCGGCGTTGCCAACGCTGAGACGACGGAGCATAACCGTTCTCCCGCTCCATGCCCCCAAGGCTTAGATAGCGAAGCGGCGGTATCGTAAACCGTAGAGCGCGGCGCAAATCCGCGTGGGGGCTCCAATTTCTAGTCGAGTCGGTGCCTCACTGGTTCAGCCTAACCGCTGGGCTAAGCCGAAGATAATCGGGCCGAAAGGCGAGGGCGAGAACCCCTCCAAGGTGAGCCGTACTTGGGTTGACGACCCGGGGCGGCGTAGGAGCTCCTAAGATCGTGCGGACTAGTCCTCCGCGTCGAGGATTTGACTAGGAAAGTCCGGGGGCGTGGGGTCAAAGCCCACTGGTGGCCCCCGGACCTAATTTATGTGGGCGTGGCGAAGAAGCTAACGCGGCCGGCTGCAACCCGGTTACTCGGGGGTGCGAATCCCTCCGCCCACTGAATGCCCTCAAGGCCCAGGTAGCGGGGCAAGCCCTTGGTAAGGGCGAGATGGACCGTGCAATTCGGTCTGGGGGCTCCATGCCGGCGAAGCATAGATAGCGATGCAACTGCCCTGTAAGCGGAAGAAGCCTGGTGCAAGTCCGGGCGCCGGCTAAAAATGCCAGTGAGCCTAGGAGGCTCGAGCGGTCCATACCCGCTTCGACTAGGGTTCGAGTCCCTACGCTGGCACCAATGGAGGATGGCGGGCGGCGGCGCCCAACCGGCTTCGAATACCGGGCCAGCCTTCGGGCTGATTGTTCGACTCAATCATCCTCCTCCACTTTGGAAGAATGGCCGAGCGGTAAGGCAGCGGTTTGCTAAACCGTAACGCCCGAAAGGGCGTGGATGGGTTCGACTCCCTCTTCTTCCTCCACTACGGAAGCGTGGCTCAGCGGCTACAGCACCGCCTTGGAAAGGCGGCATGACTTCGAAAGGGGTCTCGAAGGTTCGAGTCCTTCCGCTTCCGCCAAAAAAGCCGTAGACTTTCCCTAATCTTTGAGGTAAAGTCTCCGCATTCGACGAGGGTCGATCGGAAACGGTTACCCTATGGAGGTCGAGGTCGCGGGTTCGAGCCCCGCCGGCTCTTCGGAGCTGTAGCTCAGTTGGTAGAGCGCGAAACTCGTTTTCAAACCCTTATCCTCGCCGAAAAAATATAGCTCCGGGTCGAAGCCATTGGGTTCTCCTTTTAAGAGACCAACCCACAGGCGACACCTTATCCGGACAAAGATCGCCTCGGGTCGAAGGTAAAGGCTTACCCTCATGCGACAAGCCTTCACCGATCACTTATCCGAGGCTTCAAATCCGGAGCGGTCCCATATCGGGGCCGCTCCGTTTTTTTCCCCTGGAAGGAGGGACGAAGATGACGAGCATGAAGAGCTATTCCGGCCGAGTCCAGGCCAAGGCGACGCCGCAGAGCCGGCCGGTCGCCGGCAAGGCGGAGGTCCAGAACGACGCGGGAGGTTTTGGCTTCGCGCTCGACAAGTGGGCGCGGCTGCACCGCTTCCTCGTCCTCGGCGCCGAGGGCGGGACGTTCTACGTCGGCGAGCAGAAGCTCGTCGAGGCGAACGCGAAGGCGGTCGTCGAGTGCCTGAAGGAAGACGGCTCCCGCACGGTGCTCGAGATCCTCGACGTCTCCGTGAGCGGCCGGGCGCCGAAGAACGAGCCGGCGATCTTCGCCCTCGCGCTCGCCACGGTCTATGGCGATGCGGCGACGAAGGCAACGGCCTACCGGGCGATCCCGAGGGTCTGCCGGATCGGGACGCACCTCTTCCACTTCTGCCAGGCGGTCCAGGATCTCCGGGGCTGGAGCCGGGGCCTGCGAGGCGGGGTGGGCGCTTTCTACGCTGACCGCGACGAGGCGGATCTGGCCTACCAGTTGGTGAAGTACCGCCAGCGGGACGGCTGGACTCACAAGGACGTGATCAAGCTCGCCCACCCGAAGACGAAGGACCCGGTCAAGAACGCCCTGATCCGCTGGGCCCTCGGCAAGACGAAGGAGGGGGACGACTCCGACCAGCACGTCAAGCGCGGCCCGATCATCGCCGCGTTCGAGGAGGTCCAGCGCCTCGGGGTCGAGCTGGCCGGCGGGACGACCACCGCGACGCAGGCGCAGCGGATCGTCCGCGAGATCTGCGAGCTCACGGGCAAGTGGCGCCTGCCCTGGGAGGCGCTCCCGACGCAAGTCCTCGCCTCGGCCCAGACCTGGGAGACGCTCGCCCCGACGATGCCCCTCGGCGCGCTGCTCCGCAACCTCGGCCGGATGTCCTCACTCGGCCTCACCGTTTCGAACCTGAGCGAGACGACGAAGATCCTCGCCGGCCGGCTCACGGACCGCGAGGCGATCCGGAAGGCGCGCCTCCATCCCCTCTCGATCCTCCAGGCCGCGAAGGTCTACGGCCAGGGTCACGGGGACAAGGGCTCGCTGACCTGGACGGCGGCCGGCGCGATCAAAGACGCGCTCGAGGGCGCCTTCTACCTCTCTTTCGACTCGATCGAGTCGACGGGGAAGGCCTGGCTCCTCGGGATCGACGTCTCGGGCTCGATGACGAGCAACCACCTCGCCGGGATGAACGTCACGGCGGCCGAGGGCGCGGCTGTGATGTCGATGATCACGGCGCGGAAGGAAGCGGTCCACGAGATCTACGGCTTCGATCACGGCTTCGTGGACCTGGGCGTCACCGCGAAGGACACGCTCGCGGAGGCGATCCGGAAGACGAACAAGAACAACGGGGGCGGGACCGACTGCGCCCTGCCGATGATCTTCGCGCTCGAGAACAAGCTCAAGGTCGACGCCTTCGTCGTCTACACGGACAACGAGACGTGGGCCGGCAAGGTCCATCCCTTCCAGGCGCTCCAGGCCTACCGGAAGGCGCTCAACCCTGGGGCGAAGCTGATCGTCGTCGGCATGACCGCGACGGGCTTCACGATCGCGGACCCCTCCGACGCCGGGATGCTCGACGTCGTGGGCTTCGACCCGGCGACGCCGGCCGCGATGGCGGACTTCGTCAGGGGGTAGGGGTTTAAATGGCCCACAAGGCCAGCCAGGGCCCAAAACGGGGCCTTCCTGGGGCAGAAATTTAGCTCCGGGGAGGCCCTTTTATTTGAAAAAAGATATTGAAAATTATTTGAAATCTGATATACTATATTCAGATCGAAGGTTGCTCCTCACCTCCGCCCACACCAGGGAGCGAAAAGGCTCCTCCGAACCCCCCTCCCACCCCGGAGGGGCCTGACGCGAAGATCTGGTGCGGGCGGAAGTGAAGACCAACTACTGAGGAGGGAAATCATGATCTGCGACCACTGCCACTGCGACGACAGCAACACGGAGATTCGGCCCTGTCTCCGGGGGTTCTCGGGCAAGCGCGAGTACCTCTGTGACGAGTGCTACGAGGATCTCTGTCAGTGCGAATGTGAGGGGGACAGGCCATGAGCACCCAGCCGAGCGTCAGCAAGCCTGCGCGTTGCCCGAGCTGCGAACACCGCATCTACATGGGCATCGCCAAGTACGGTGACGAGTGCCGTTGCGAGGAGATGCGGCGCGAGGGCTACTGCCCCATCTGCAAGGCCGCTGGCCCACTATGCAGCGGCGAGGAGAAGCACTACCGCAACCGAGCCCGTGGCCGGAAGGAGGCCACCCGATGAGCGCCAGCCAGCAGCACACGCCACCGTGGGTGCTAGAAGCAGAGACAAGCCTGCCGACGATTTGGGCGGGGATGGCCCCTAGTGGCCACGGCGCGCCCGGGCGCATGGTCTGCCAAGTTTCGACAAGCATTGGACCTGGACGGAAGCACAGATAAAAGCAGACAAGGAGCCCAAGCCATGACGCCGACACCGCTGAAGCTGTGCCCGTTCTGCGGGAAGCCGCCAAAGTTGCAGCACTGGACAATGGAGAAATTTGGCTGGACCGTCCGCTGTAGCTGCGAAATTAAGCCCGAGACTTGCGTCTATGCGGACCAAGAGAAAGCCATCGCCCACTGGAACACCCGCGCCCAGGACGCCACCACAGCGGCGCTGGTGAAGGCGCTAGAGGATGCCACCGCCTCCCTACACAGGCTCCAAGCACATTATGGTCCCAATGGCGCTCCTGGCTGGAATGGCATGCTGGATGAAGCCCGCGCTGTTGGCGAAGCCGCCAGCGTCGCCCTCGAACTCGCCAAGGAGGCCTGACATGACCTGGACCGCCGACGACAAGGCCCTGCTCCGCACCGCCTGCGCCGAGGGGGCTCGCTGGGCGCTCACTCTCCCCGATGCCGAGGCCGTCATCCGCTCCACCGAGCATCCCGACTGGTCGGCCTGGCTCATCCGCCGATGGGTGGAGTCCGGCCGTCCGCTGCCCAAGGGGCTCACCGTGGGCGGGTGGCTGGACCTGAGCGGCTGCACCGCGCTCACCGCGTTGCCCGACGGACTCGAGGTGGGCGGGTCGCTGAACTTGAGCGGCTGCACGGGGCTCGGTGTGGATCGCGTGTTTTCATCGGCGGCCAAAGCCCGCGCCGCCCTCAAGCTGGCCAAGGAGGCTTGAGATGGCGAGCGGCGGCAAGCGCAAGAACGCCGGGCGGCCGAGCCTAGGGGAGACGGAGCAGATACTCCTCCGGATGAAGCCCGAGCTGAAGGAGGCGCTGAAGCTGCGCGCCCAGGAGGAGGGCAAGAGCTTGAACGCGGTCGTCGTCGAGATCCTGACAGCCGCGCAGTAAGGACCCAAGGCCATGCCGGCCATGGAAAGACGGCCCTCGGAAGGGGCCACAGACGAGGAGGCACCATGAAAGACCAACACGAACAGCACGCTCAACGGAGGCGGGACGTACTCGTCCTGCTCTTCATCATCACCGTCCTGACAGCGCTCCTGCTCGCCTTCGAGTGGCGCTACCTCGACCAGCAGCGCCAGATCGGCGAACTGACGCTCCAGGTCCAGACCCAGCGCCAGTTCCTCGACGACCTGGGCTTTAAGCAGTCCGGCTTCCCCAATCAACCCAAGGAGCACCCCAATGACCGCTGAGACGAGGAAGGCGCTACAGCAAGGCGCTGCCGATATCCGCGAACACGCCTACAAGTATTGGGGCAAGGACAACGCCAAGGCCGAACGGTTAGAGGCCCAGGCCAAGATTCTTGACGTTCTCGCCCTAACCAAGCTGGACGCCGACGAGGGGGCGGGGGAACGGGAGAGGGCGTTAGAGCTTTTGGCGGCTAGGGCGATTGCCTGGGCTGATGAGACGCCGGACGGTGAGCACGTCACCACCACGCTCTTGCTGGAAGCCATTGACGAGCTGGAATCCATCAGCATCCACAAAGAGACGCGCGGCATAGACGGTGACGATGTTGACGGCTCACCGGACCAATTTGAGAAGCCGAACCGTTTCGGACCAGCCCTCGCCGCCAAGCCCGCTGGGGTGTGCACGGACGAGCCGGGGATAGAAAGCGCGATTGAGGCCCAGCGCCGTATTGCGGCCTATGTGGATTCCATCGGGAGGGACAAGCCATGACGGATTTAGAGGCTTTCGATTTGTTCTGGAACTCGGATGAGCGCGGAGACGCCTATGAAAGGGCCAAGCTGTTCTATTTGGCTGGCATCACCTATGCCCGTTCCGTAACCGAGCAAGCCCGCGGGCGGCCCGCTGGGGTGGGGGAGGAGCCGTGACGATGCAGAAGCCGGCTCGCTACCTCACCCCGCTTGAAATCTTCGTCCGCGACTTCGGCCGCCGGGGGGAGAAGCTCCGGGACCGGACGGCGGACGTGCTCGAGAAGACGGGCGAAGGCGCGAAGACCTCGCTCAAAGCGATGATCGACCACCTCGACGCGGCTCTGAACGAAGCGGCCGTGCTCCAGAGGACGCTCGGGATCGAGAGCCGGCGGCGGGCGGCCGGCAAGTAGGGTCCACAACTTATCCACAACCGAGGGCCGCTCTCCACAGGGGCGGCCCTCACCATTGACGGAGGTACAATGTTCAAGAAGATCAAGCGGATAAAGGAGAGGGTCGAGGACTTCAAGCTCGTGAAGAAGCTCCTCTGTCCCTTTATCCTCGCCGGCCGCGACACGGTCCAGGCCTCCCGCGAGGTCAACGTGACCAACCGGGACGGGAAGGTCTCCGTGACCGGTAAGCTGATCCTCCTCATCGGCGGATCCTACTTCGCCCGAGGCAACGAGGACGTCGAGCTCAAGAACTCGAAGCACGCCCTCGACCTCGCCGACCAGCTCTCCTGCGTCGTGGCCGAGCTGAGGAAGATCGCCTCGCAGCTCGCGGACGAGGAGGCCCGCTTCCCTACCCCACCCGAACCGAAAGGAAGGTACTAGATGCGCTGCCCGTTCTGCAACGCCTTCGAGCTGACCGATGAGCAGCTCCAAGGGCACTTCGAACTGATCCACCCCGACCACCTGGCCGCGATGCGGCGCCGGCACGAGGAGACCCGAAGCGACGACGGCGGGGACTTCGTCCTGTCCGCCTTCATCGGGGCCGAGACCCACAGCGCCTTCCTCGGCGGCCTAATCGGAGGAGATCCGGTGGGCGGCCTCGTGGGCGACTTGCTCGGCGGGGACTCGGGCAGCTCCGGGGGAGACCTCGGCGGGAGCGGGGGCGACTCCGGGAGCTCCGGCGGCTTCGACGGCGGCGGCGGGGACTTCTCGGGGGGCGGCGCCTCGAGCGACTGGTGAAGCCGGAGGTCCGCCGGCTCCTCGCGTCGCTACCCAAAAGCGAAGAGGCTGAACGCCTTTTCCACCCAGACTACTTCACCCGCGACGGCAATCCGATCACGGAAGTAGAGAACGGGACGGTCTGGTACGCGGAGGGAAGGAACGAGATCGGCGAGGGCTACTGCTGCGGCTTGAAGACGATCTGCTTTATCCACGCGCCCTTGATCTAGCGCGTCAGGTAAGGAACGACGGCCGGCTCCTCCCCGGGGCCGGCCTATTTTTTCGAATCCCTTTGACAAAACGGCCACGAAATCGTAGCTTTCGCTCAGTTGGGCAGGCCGATCTAAAATTCCCCGAAGAGTCAAGTCAAAGAAATTCCTTTTTTCTCGAAGCAAGGAGGAAGTCATGGCTAAGAGCATGAAGCCGGGCGGAGGCGGGAAGTTCGCGGCGG
>JAKAEN010000053.1 GCA_021818355.1 Actinomycetes bacterium
GAGAAGGTTGCCATGGGTCAGCAGCGCGCCCTTGGGCGCTCCGGTGGTTCCCGAGGTGTAGGCGATCATTGCCGGCCAGGACGGCCCCGGAGCGCTTGATCCACTCCGCCGATTGCCGGCCAGGAGGGCGGCCTTGGCCAGCGAGAGGACACGAACCGGACCCTCCGGCAAGGGAAGTGCCGAGCCGGGTCCAAGGATGGGCTCGGGAGGGGAAAGGGAGGCAGCGAGTAGCTCGGCGCGCCCGAGCAGCTCCTCATCGCAAAGGATGGCGGCGGGGCGGGAGTCCCTGACGACGTGCGCCAGCTCCCGATCCGAATAGGCCGGGTTGGCGGCGACGAGAACAGAGCCGCACAGAAAAACGCCGACCACGGCCGCGGCAAAGTCCGCGCTGTTCTGGCCGGTGAGAACCACTCGGTCCCCCGGACGCACGCCGGATGCCGCAAGCGCGGACGCGAAACTACGAGCGCGGTCGAGGAACTCCCGGCCGCTGAGCCAGCCACCGCCCGTATCGCGAATGAACGGCCGGTCGCCGAGCTCCTCGAGGGAGCGCTCGGCCACGCTTCCCAGGTCACCCAAGTCGGGCAGGCGATCAGCGGCGGGAAGGTCGGCCCCGAGATGGACCTGCCATCCCGGGGCAAAGGTGAGAGAAGGTGTTTCCACGACCTCTCAGGCTAGAGTTCGCGCGATGCCTCTTCGAGCACCATGCGGAGGATGCCTACGATCTCGTCGAACTGCTCCTCACCGGCCACGAGCGGCGGCGAAAGCTGGATGACGGGGTCGCCCCTGTCGTCGGCCCGGCAGATGAGGCCCTCTTCGAAGAGACGCGGAGTAAGAAGCCCGCGCAGCAGGCGCTCCGATTCATCGTCGTTGAAGGTCTCACGAGTTGCCTTGTCCTTGACAAGCTCGATGCCGTAGAAGTACCCGGCACCTCGCACTTCACCGACGATCGGCAAGTCCAGGAGCGTGTCCAGACGAGAGCGGAAGGCCGCCTCGTTCTGCTGCACGTGCCCGAGCAGATTCTCCCGTTCGAAGATGTCGAGGTTCGCCAAGGCCACGGCGGCGGAGACCGGATGGCCGGCAAAGGTGTATCCGTGCAGGAAGGTGTTGGTCTCCTTCAGGAACGGCTCCACCAGGCGATCGGAAGCAATCAGCGCGCCGATGGGCGAATAACCCGAGGTCATTCCCTTGGCGACGGTAATCATGTCCGGCTGGTAGCCGTAGCGCTGTGCGCCGAAGTAGTAGCCGAGCCGCCCGAATGCGCAGATGACCTCATCCGAGATGAGCAACACATCGTACTTGTCGCAGATCTCGCGAACCCGCTGGAAATATCCCTCGGGAGGAGTGAAGCAACCACCCGAGTTCTGCACCGGCTCCAGGAAGACCGCGGCGACGGTGTCCGCGCCCTCATAGTTGATCATGCGCTCGATGTCGTCGGCACAGTGAAGTGTGCAGGCGTCAGAATGGGCGCAGTCGGGGCAGCGATAGCGATTGGTGTTGGCCACCTTGAAGGTGCCCGGCACCAGCGGCTCAAAAGGCGCCTTGATTCCCGGCAGGCCGGTTATCGAGAGCGCACCCATGGTGGTGCCGTGATAGGCAAGGCTGCGCGAGATCACCTTGGTCTTGGTCGGCTTGCCCACCAGCTTGAAATACTGACGCGCGAGCTTGAACGCCGACTCGACCGCCTCGCCGCCACCGGTGGTGAAGAAGATGCGGTTGAGATCGCCGGGAGTGAGTGATGCAAGTCGCTCGGCCAGCTCAACGGCGGGAGCGTGAGCGTAGCTCCAAAGCGGGAAGTAGGCGAGTTCGCTGGCCTGCTTCGAAGCGGCCTGGGCCAGCTCGGTGCGGCCGTGGCCGGCCTGTACGACGAAAAGGCCGGCAAGCCCGTCGAGATAGCGCTTCCCGCGCGAGTCCCAGACGTAGGGACCCTCTCCTCGCACCATGATAGGCACGTCGGACTCCGCATAAGAGGAGAGACGCGTGAAGTGCATCCAGAGGTGGCGCCTGGCCAACTCCCCCAATCGGGCGGAATCGTACTGGTCGTGTTCCATGAATTCAGTCATCTTGTACCCCATGAATATGTTTGCTTCTCAAGTCTCAGGTAAACGAAAGTCTCGATGTCGGTCACCCCCTCGACCTTGCGCAACCCCTCGTTGAGGAGTTGCAGCAGGTGCGAGTCGTTCTCGCACACCACCTCTGCCAGGAGGTCATATCGTCCGGCGCAGATCACTACGTAATCCACCTCTTCGAAGCCGGTGATCGCCTCCGCCACCGCCCTGAGGTCGCCGGTTGCCTTGATTCCCAGCATCGCCTGACGCAGAAAGCCCGTCGACAACGGGTCGGTCACGGCGACGATCTGCATTACGCCCTGGTCTATCAAGCGCTGCACGCGTTGCCGAACGGCTGCCTCGGAAAGCCCGACGTCCTTCGCCAAGGCCGCGTATGAGCTGCGGCCGTCTCTTTGAAGCAGCTCTATCAGCGCCTTGGACTTTTCGTCGAGGTTCACTATATGCCGATCGTCCCCTTGCGCGAAGTGCCGTCGCAGCGCGATGCTGCCGCCGCCCCCACGCAGAGGGCGCAGTGCCCTATCCTTGTCCATATGGTCCACCGAATTCGTTGATCATTGCGGATCGGCACCCCCCAGTTCGCTGCAAATCGGCCATCAGCGCGATCGCCTGCCGCCCCCCGCGCGGTGCAATTTAGGTGAGATACTAGCCCGAACAACTAATTCATGCAATTCATTCGGCCACTTTCTGGTGATTCCGAACTCTTTAGCCCGTAATCTTGCGATTTCCCTCGATTGACGCGCGTTCGCGCTAGCGATTGCCGTAGAGTGTGCTCTCGAGGCGTGCCACCCATCAGTGCGCGCACGGAAAGAGAGAGGGCAGTTCCCCCGGGGTATTTATGCGAGTTCTGGTCATCGGCGCAGGAGGTGTGGGCGAAGCCGCCGTCAAGATCGCGGCCCGCTCCAAGGCGTTTTCGGCGATTTGCGTCGCCGACGTGGATGAAGCAAAGGCGCAAGCCGTGGCAGCAGCGGCCACAGGAGGAGTCGAGGTAGCCTCCGCTCAGGTTGATGCCTCGTCGATAGCCTCGATCACCGCACTGGCATCGGACTTCAAGCCCGACGCCATTCTCAATGCCTGCGATCCCCGCTTCGTCGAACCCATCTTCGATGCGGCCTATGCAGTGGGCTGCACCTACTTGGACATGGCAATGTCGCTCTCCAGGCCTCACCCGGATGAGCCCTATGGCAAGACCGGCGTCATGCTCGGCGACTATCAGTTCGCCAAGGCGGCCGAATGGGAGGCAAAGGGCCTCCTCGCCCTGGTCGGGATAGGCGTGGAGCCGGGCCTGAGCGACATCTTCGCGGCTTATGCGCAAAAGCACCTCTTCAGCCGCATGGACGAAGTCGGGGTTCGGGACGGCGCGAACCTGACGGTAGAGGGATACGACTTCGCCCCCACCTTCTCGATCTGGACCACCATCGAGGAATGCCTCAACCCTCCGCTCATCTTCGAGAAAGACAAGGGCTGGTACGTGACCGAGCCCTTCAGCGGCGGCGAGATCTTCGACTTCCCTGAGGGCATCGGGCCGCTGGAGTGCGTGAACGTGGAGCACGAAGAGGTGGCTCTCATCCCCCGCTGGATAGACGCCGGCAGAGTGACCTTCAAGTACGGGCTAGGCGAGGAGTTCATCGGCGTGCTCAAGACGCTGCACAAGCTCGGCCTGGACTCGACCAAGCCGATCGAGGTGGGCAAGGTGAGCGTGGCGCCGCGTGACGTGGTGGCGGCTGCTCTTCCCGACCCGGCCAAACTTGGACCGATCATGACCGGAAAGACATGCGCGGGCACCTGGGTCAAGGGGCTCTCCAAGGAAGGCGCGCCACGAGAGGTCTACCTCTACCACGTCGTCGACAACGCCAAGACCATGGCCGAGTGGGGCTCCCAGGCCGTCGTATGGCAGACCGCCATCAACCCGGTCATTGCACTTGAGCTGCTCGCCTCGGGCACCTGGGCCGGGACCGGCGTGCTGGGGCCGGAAGCCTTCGACCCGGATCCGTTCATGGAGGCCCTGATCGCACACGGGTCGCCCTATGGCATCCGTGAGGAGCAGGCCTGAGCAATAATTAGCAAGGACGCATTTGTTGGGGAATCCAATGGGGGCAGGCGAATTTGCCCTCGCCTCTATACACTTGGACCGCCCCGACATGCGACAATCTGAAGACCGCAAACTGAGCAAGGAGTTCATATGAGCGAGACGAAGTCGCAAGCTCTCAACTTCATCAATGGCGAGGAGGTTCCCGCCAAGTCCGGCGCGACCACCGACATCATCGACCCCTCCACCGGAGAGGTGTACGCCACGGCGGCACTTTCCGGCGCCGAGGACATCGCCGCGGCGACGGCCGCGGCGGCCCGTGCCTTCGAGAGCTGGGGCAACACCACTCCCTCGGAGCGTTCGCTGGCACTCATCCGAATTGCCGACGCCATCGAGGAACACGCCGAGGAGCTCGTCGCAATCGAGTCGCGCAACACCGGCAAGCCAGTCGGGCTGACCCTGTCGGAGGAGATCCCCCCGATGGCGGACCAGATCCGCTTCTTCGCTGCTGCGGCGCGGAACATCGAGGGCAAGAGCGCCGGCGAGTACATGCACGATCACACCTCCTTCATCCGCCGGGAGCCGATCGGGGTCTGTGGCGCCGTCACTCCCTGGAACTACCCCATGATGATGGCGGTCTGGAAGTGGGCGCCGGCCCTCGCGGCTGGCAACACCATGGTCATCAAGCCCTCGGACACCACGCCGATGTCGATGATCTACATGGCCAAGCTGATGCAGGAATTCCTGCCCCCGGGCGTGATCAACGTGGTCACCGGCGATCGTGACACCGGCCGTGCGCTCGTCGAAGACCCGATCCCGCAGATGATTTCCATAACCGGCTCGGTGCGAGCGGGCATCGAAGTGGCCACCAACGCCGCCAAGGACCTCAAGCGCGTTCACCTCGAGCTCGGTGGCAACGCCCCGGTCATCGTCTTCGACGATGCCGACATCGAGAAGGCCGCGGCCGGGATCGCCGCCGCCGGGTACTTCAACGCCGGCCAGGACTGCACGGCCGCGTCGCGCGTATTGGTGGGACCGAAGATTCACCGTGACTTCGTCGACGCACTGACTGCACAGGCCAAGGCCACCCGCACCGGCGCCCCCAAGGATGAGCCCGACTTCGGTCCGCTCAACAACGCCAACCAGCTGGCGCGGGTCAAGGGGCTTATCGAGAGGCTCCCAAGCCACGCCAAGGTGCAGACCGGCGGAGTGCAGCAAGGTCCGGCAGGGTTCTTCTTCGCCCCGACCGTCGTCTCGGACCTGCTCCAGACCGACGAAATCATCCAGAGCGAGGTCTTCGGACCGGTCATCACCGTTCAGAAGTTCTCCGATGAGGCCGAGGCCATGCGCTGGGCGAACGACGTGGACTATGGGCTGGCCTCTTCCGTGTGGACCCGCGACCACGGAACGGCGATGAGAATGGCCAAGGGCCTCAACTTCGGAGCCGTGTGGATCAACACGCACATCCCGATCGTCGCCGAGATGCCCCACGGCGGGTTCAAGCACTCCGGTTACGGCAAGGACCTGTCCATGTACGGATTCGAGGATTACACCCGAATCAAGCACGTCATGAGCTATATCGGCGAGTAACCACTCCACCTCCCAACTGGAAAAGGCCCGCCCTGGCCAGCCAGGGCGGGCCTTCCCATTCAATCGGTGTCGGCAGGCGCCGACGCGCTTAAAGGAGAGGGCCCGGGCACTGCCCGGGCCCTCCTCTCTCTGTCCAGGGGAACAGAAGAGCTCTAGCCGCTTCCGCGACTACATGGTCGCCTTGATGGCAGCCTCGAATGCGGCCAACGCCTGGGCAATCTGGCTCTCGTTGACGATGAGCGGCGGCATCCAGCGGATGACGTTGTTGTACGTGCCCGCATTGAGAAGGAGCAGCTTCCCGTGCTCGCGTCCATGGGCAAGGATCCGATTGACGCGATCCCCATCCGGAGCGCCGGTGACGGGATCGACGATGGTCGAGCCGATCATGATGCCGAGTCCGCGAACGTCGCCGATGACCGAGTACTGGGCCCTGAGTTCCTGCAGGCCCGCCATCAGCTGACGCCCCCGCTCCTGCACGTTCTCGAGGAAGCCCTCGGAGGTAAGAACGTCGATTGTTGCGAGCGCGGCAGCGGCACCGATGGGGTTGCCTCCGTAGGTGCCGCCATGGCTACCGACCGGCCAACGGGACATCAGCTCATAGGAGGAACCGACGGCCGAGAACGGGAAGCCCGAGGCGATGCCCTTTGCCATGACGATGATGTCCGGGTCGATCCCGTAGTGCTCGACGGCGAACATCTTGCCGGTGCGGCCGAAGCCGGTCTGCACCTCGTCGGCGACGAAAAGGATCCCGTGCTTCTTTGCGCGCTCGTAGACGCCCGCGACGAACTCGGGAAGCGCGGGGAGATATCCACCCTCACCCTGGACCAGCTCCATCACGATGGCCGCGGTGTCGCTCGGCGGGGTCTGGCCGGCCAGAACCAGGTCGAACTGGGCCAGCGCCCGCTTTGCGGCGGTCTCCGGATCATCCCCGGTCGTAGCGGGGTCCGGGAAGGGCGCCACGAATACTCCGGACGGGAATGGTGCATAACCGGTCTTGTAGCCGGTCTTGGCCGTGGTCATCGCCATGGTCTGGGCAGTGCGGCCGTGGAATGATCCCTGGAAGACGATGGTGTGGGGCTTGCCTGTGGCGGCCTTGGCCAGCTTCACCGCACCTTCGGTGGCTTCGGCACCGGAGTTGGAGTAGAAGAAGGTGTCGATGGAGGGAGGCGTCAGCTCGCCCAGCTTGTCGGCGAGCGGCTGAAGCAGATTGTGCCGGTAGATGTTCACCTGCGCGTGGATGAACTTCCCGGCCTGCTCCCTGATGGCTTCCACGACCTTGGGATGGCAGTGCCCGGTGGAGGTAACCGCGATGCCCGAGGTGAAGTCCAAGTACTCCTCGCCCTGAGCCGTGGTCACGACCGCTCCTGAGCCCGAGACGACGTCCAGGCCTGACAACTGCGACCAAACTGGCGCCAAATGGTACTTTCCGGTCATCGGTTTCCTTTCATTTGCAAAATGCCCCTATCCGGGGCTTCGACGTGCCCTACTGGCCGATCATCGACAACAGGAGCCCCGAATACCATGGGGCGGGCCTGTCTTTCCACTCCGCATCGTCCACGGCGCCGGCCATCCGCAGCCCGGCGTTGATGCCCAGGTATCTGAGCGGCTCGGGCTCCCACGCTTTACGCGGGTGCCCGACGATGCAGAGATCGGTAACGTCGCTCGTGACTCCTCTGACCAGGTCGGCGAGAATCCGGCCGGCAAGGTTTGTAGTGGTGACTCCGTCACCGACGTACCCGCCCGCGTAGCCAATGCCGGCACCGCGATCGAAGTCCACAGAGCTGAAAAAGTCGCGCGGCACGCCCAGTGGGCCGCCCCAGCGGTGAGTCACCTGCACTCCGGAGAGCGAGGGAATGAGCTCGACCAGCGTCTCCGCCAGGTTGGCAAAAACGGAGTCATCCTGGTCGAAGGCCGGGGCTATGCCCGAACCGAAGTGGTACGGCGCGCCCCTGCCACCAAAGACGATGCGATTATCCCGGCTGCGCTGGCCGTAGATTATCAAGTGGCGCTCATCTGCAAATGTCTCGAAATCTTGCAGCCCGACCGCAGCCAGGCGGTCCTCTTCGAGTGGCTCCGTGGCGATCATCAATGAGTAGACCGGCACGGTGAAGCGGCTTCCGCCCGGCAATGCCGACCGGTAGCCCTCCAGCGCGTCGATGATAGCGTCGGCGCGCACCGAGCAGCCGTTGACTTCGAGGCGTCCGGGCCTGATGGACGAGACGAGCGAGGCTTCGTGCACCCTGACACCCAGTCCGACGACCACGTCCCTCAGGCCACGGGCGAGCTTGGCGGGATGGATGCGGGCGCAGTTGGGAGTGAAGCCCGCGCCGAGGACTCCGCTCGCCCCGATGCGCAACCTGGTCTCCTCGGGATCAAGAAGACGGAAATCCTCTTCACCGAATCCAAAGGAGCGCTCGGTCTCAAGCTCTTCATGGAGTCTCTGCAGCTGCACCTTGTTTCGGGCCAGGGTGAGGGTTCCGCCCTTGTGAAAGTCGGCGTCGATCCCCTCGCCCGCGACAACCTTGCCGATTTCGTCGATGGACGACGCGAGTGCGCGATAGAGACGCTTGGAAGCATCCGCGCCATAGAGCTGCGCCACCTTCGACTTCGAGGAGGCGAACAAGGCAGAAGCCCATCCCCCGTTCCGCCCCGAGGCTCCGAAGCCGGCAAACTTGGCCTCGAAAACCCCGATGCGGAGCGAGGGATCGGACTTCTTCAGGTAGTAGGCGGTCCACAGGCCGGTGAACCCGGCACCTGCAATCGCCACGTCGTAATCGAGATCGCTCGTGACCTGGTCGGCTGGAACAATTGGCCCAATATCGGAGAGCCAAAGGCTCTTAGGTGCTGGCCAGGAGAGCATCTCAGGTCGGGCCTAGAAGCCCAGGGACTCGGCGACCGCCTTGTAGACGATCTGCCCCTTGGACACGTTTAGGGCGCCCACCAGCCGCTCCGAGGCCGGATCACGAGCGAGGTCGAGAAGCCTCGGCGCGACCGCCGCGGAAAGCGCGCGGGAAGAAGTGCGCGGGTACTGGCCGGGCACGTTGGTAACGCAGTAGTGGACCACGCCCGCCTCGACGAATGTCGGGTGGGATAGCGAGGTCGGACGCGAAGTCTCGATGCATCCGCCCTGGTCGATGGCGAGATCCACCACGACCGAGCCGGGCCGCATCGACTCGATGTGCTGGCGGGTCACCAGCTTGGGCGCCTTGGCGCCGGGAACCAGCGCGGCACCGACCACCAGGTCGGCCTGGGCCACCGCATCGGCGATGGCCATCTCCGAAGAGGCCAGCGACGAGGTGATCGTGCCCTGCTGATGGAGCTCGTAAAGGCGCGCGAGATCGATGTCGACACCGGTCACTTCCGCGTCCATGCCACGGGCTCCACGGGCGGCCATGGTTCCAGCTACGCCCATGCCGACCACCACGACACGTGCGGGGGTGACGCCGGCGGCGCCACCAAGCAGCGTGCCCGAGCCGGAGGCGAGATAGTACGCGCCCATGATGGCTGCGGCGCGCCCGGCGACCTCGCTCATCGGCGCAAGCAGCGGGAGGCCGCGCGGGTAGGCGAGGGTCTCGAAGGCGAAAGCCTCGACACCTGAGGCCATCAACGCACGCGCGAGATCGGGCTCGGCGGCCAGGTGCAGGTACGCGAAGAGCTGCAGGCCCTCGCGGAAATACTGCCACTCGGAGGGCTGGGGCTCCTTGACCTTGACGACCAGGTCAGCCTCCCAGGCGTCCGCAGCCGTCGGGACAATCTTGGCGCCCACCTTCTGGTAGGCCTCGTTGGTGAAGCCGGCGCCAACGCCGGCATTGCTCTGCACCCGCACTTCGAATCCGGCCGACACGGCCATTGCAACCGCAGACGGCTCGAGGACTACTCGCCTCTCCCCATCCTTTGTCTCCGCCGGCACACCGATTGTACGAATCATTATCATCCCCTAGACAGATGGAAATTCCCAACGGGATCGGGCGTGCCAATGCCCCGGGACCGCTGGCGGGCAGAGCGGGAAAAGAGTGCTCGGCCCCACTTCAACACTAGCCCCGAGGCATCTTCCGGTCTAGGCGAGATGCCCTGGAGACGGTCCAGGCCGATTGTCGCCCTCGACAACTTGTCCAGTACGAATAGGTAGCTGCAACAACGCCGTGGCGCCGCCGCGCGGCCTATCCGTTAATGGCGCCGCTCGTGGCACGTAGGGGCACGGGATCCCTTCCGCTGCGATGCGCGAGGAATTCCGCCGCGATGGCCACGGCGGTCTCGGGTGGCGTCCTTGAACCCAGGTCCAGGCCTACCGGACCGTGTATCCGGCCAATGACCTCTACCGCGACACCGGCCGCCTCAAGAAGCTCGCGTCTGGCCTCTTGGGTATGACGTGAACCGAGCGCTCCGATATAGATGCCCGGCACGTCGGCAAGGGTGGAAATTAGAGGAACTCCGATCGAGTGGTCGTGGCTCAGGAGAACCAGGGCGTCGTTGGAGCCAAAGCCCTTAATCTGCTGCTCGGCGTCTTGGAGCGTGTCACAGACCGTGGAGTCCACGCCGAGAAGCGCGAACTGGGCAACGATCGCCGAGGCAAGTTCGGAGCTGCCGACCACGACCAGGCGGGAACGGGGCGAAAAGACCTCCAGATGGACAAGTGCATCCCCGATCTCGACGATCCGGGACTCCGGCCGGCGAGCGCGAACCATGGCCCCCAGCTCCGCCTCCACGTCCGGAAGCAGCGCCGAGTAGCGGTCGGTCGCCCCGCCGGACAGGGAACCTCCCGGCAGGAGATATCCAAGAATCCTGACCGTTGGCCCGAGCAGCGTCGCCACGCCCACCACGCGGCGGCGCGCGATTTCCCCTAGCGCCTCCCGCGCGATCGGGTCCACCCTGAGAAGTGCGACGCGGGCCGAACCGCCGCAGGCAAGGCCCGCGCTGACGGCCTCTTTGTCACCCAGCTCGATCGAGTCGATCATCCCCTGGTCTCCACTGGCGCCAAGGCGCGAAGCGAGTTCGGAGAGGGCACTCTGGAGGGACCCGAACATCAGGGAGCCCACAGCACCCGAGCGGGCCAGCCCGGCAATTTCGCCACTGGTACGCCCGCCGAAGCCCCGCATATCCACGATCCTGGCGAGCATAGGATCCTCAGTGTCCGCGAGGGCGAGGATCTCCGCTGCTATTTCCGCGGTTTCTAGTGCCATTTTCAGCTCCTGTCGGGGACGATCTTCACGGCGCCCACGAATGACTGGTCAGGGGTTCAGGTTGTCCTTGATGAGCTCACGGAAGCGCCTGGAGATCTCGAGCGAGACGGGCCCTGGAGCCACCGGCATGGCGAAGTCGTCCACGAAGGTTATTGCCTGCGCCTCCCTGAGGCTGGAGGAAAGGAACGCCTCCTGCACCATGCCGGACTTCAGGACCTCGATGGGAAGGTCCCGCTCGACCCCGCCAAGATGCTCGACGATCAAGTCGCGGGTCACCCCGGCCAGGCACCCGGATGCGAGCGTGGGGGTGATGAGCTCGTCGTCGATCACCAAGAAGATGTTCGAGCCGGAGCCCTCGCACAGCTCGCCCCTCAGGTTGGGGAAGATGATCTCGTCGGCGCCTCGGGAAATCGCCCAGTTGAGACCGACCACGTTCTCCGCATAAGAGGTCGTCTTCAGCCCGGCCAGGATTCCCCGTTCATTGCGGGGCCAAAGCGATATCGCCACCTTCGCGGTCGGGGCGATAGGGCCGAGCGGAGCCGCGGCCACGACCAGCCGAGGAGTGCTCGGCAAGCGGTCCGATCCAAGTGGACCATCCCCCGCCGTATAGGTGATGCGAACCTTCCCGAAGCCGATTTGGTTCGCCTTCACCACCTGATAAATGGCTTCCTCGATGGCGGCCAGGTCGGGAACATGCGTGAAACGCATTCCCGCCGCCGACCTTGCCAGGCGCTCCAGGTGCCTCCGCACGGCGAAGGGTGTGCCGTCGTAGACGGCCAGAGCCTCGAAGACGCCGTCGCCGGTCACCAAGCCGTGGTCGAAGACGGAAATCACCCCCTGGGACTCCTCCACGAGCGATCCGTTGACATAGACGTAGGCCATTACCCGCCCCTCGGATTCGATGCGCGCCACCGAGCGCGCCACAGGCAAGAGCCTATCCCTCCCGGCCTTTTTCGAGTGGCGCCGTCCGCTCGCCATGTGACTCTTGCCCCTTAGCGCGTAGTCGCTGCCGGCGACATCATTAGCGGGACAGGACACCCCCGGAGGCGGTCATGGCGGTACCGGTTCGAACCGAGAAGCTCACCAAGGTGTTCGGCAAGACCGAAGCCCTGGTCGACCTCGACCTGGAGATGAACCAAGGCGAGGTGCTAGGTTACCTGGGTCCGAACGGCGCCGGAAAGACGACCACGATAAGGCTCTTGCTCGGCATTCTTCGCGCGACAAGCGGGCGGGCGGAAATCTTCGGCGTGGACGCCCAGGCCGAGCCGGCAAGAGCTCACCGGCGGATCGCCTACGTGCCCGGGGAGGCATCCCTGTGGCCCGGCCTTACCGGCGAGGAGACTCTTCGGCTCCTCGGCAACATACAGGGCAATGTCGACGCGGACTACCGCCGGGTCCTGATCGACCGGTTCAATTTCGACCCGAGCCGCAAGGTGCGCACCTATTCGCGCGGTAACCGCCAGAAGCTGATCCTCATCGCCGGGCTGATGAGCCGGGCCGATCTTCTTCTGCTGGACGAGCCCACAGCGGGCCTGGATCCGCTGATGGCCCAGGCCTTCAGGCTCTGCGTCGACGAGGCCCGGAGCCGTGGATAGACGATCTTCTTCTCCTCGCACGCCCTTTCGGAGGTGGAGGCTCTTTGTGATCGCGTGGCGATACTGCGTGGCGGGAGATTGATCGAACTCGGAAACTTGGACGAAATGCGCCACCTGTCGGCAC
>JAKAEN010000054.1 GCA_021818355.1 Actinomycetes bacterium
TTGGTTGTGTGTTGATGCTTCCGAAAGAACAAGCCTGCTGTCGCCCGCCAGCAATGCCACCCCCTGGCGGTACGCCTCCTGCTCGTCATCGCTCATCAATAAGCGCCGCAGGCCATCCTGTTTCAAGGTAAAACGCTGCATGTCTTCGGCGATGCGCTCCATGAGTGAAGCGTGGCCCTTAACGATGCTCCTGCCGACATCCTGATCGACCAGGGCCACCACCATACCCAGGTGATGCAGACACAACATGCCGTCAAACTCTCCTTGGGTCGCGGTCAGATGGTCGGCGAGCTCGTGTACCGAGGCATTGACCGCTGCGGACTGGACATGGCAGGCGACACAGTGTTCGCTGCTGGGGCAAATCGTCTTCAAGGCTGCTGGCCATTCGGAGGTCACACGGGCCATCTCCTGCAAGGCATCACGCATGACTCGCAGGAGCGGAGGGTAGGCACTGCTCACCCCATGCGCCGAGGTCAGTTTCGCGTATTGCCAAGTATGGCGGGAGCAGAACCCGTGGTTATCGGCATGCCGCCGCCGAACCTCACGGTTGTGGCTGATCTCATACTGATATTTGGCCAGAAAGTCCGCCGTGCCGCGCACCGCAGCTTGACAGACCGGGCAGACACGATGCACTCCGCCGACCTTGGCCACGTCGAACCCGCTCGACGCGCCTGGGCTTGTGACGCGCCGATCCTCGCCCAGGATGCTAACGCGCAACGACGCGATACGATGTGTAAACTCCGCATCTCCGTCAACGCCTTCGCGGGTGGCGAGGTGCAGCAAGCGGTCGCAGTTCTGGGCGAGGAAGTCACGGGACTTGTCGGTGACCAGGAATTGCACCAAGGCCTTCTCGAACTCCAGAAGGCCGCTCTCGCCGAGGGCGTCATTCGCGCCTTCCAGCTTGGCCCGCATGGCCTCGTTCGCCGAGAGGGGGTAGAGGGGAAGATCCGTAAGCCCCTCTTGGGCCAGACGCTCACGGATAAAGGCAAGGACCTGTTCCCGCTGGCGGGGCGGCAGCAGGTCGGACTTATTGACGATGAGAAACGTCTTGTGCACCAGCCGGCGCACGGTGCGCAGGTAGTCGATCTCCAGCTCGGTCAGCGGTGAGTCGCAGCTGGTGACAAAGACCACGGCATCGCTCTCGGGGAGAAAACGTTCGGTCGTTGCCGTATTCGCGGCAATGGCGGAACCGAGTCCCGGCGTATCGACGAAGCGGAAACCCCGGCGCAGGATCTCCGCTGGCAGTTGCACCTCGACCGTGCGGATGTGCTTCTCATTGCCGGGATTCCCCTCCTCGGTGACGTATGCCGGCAGATCGGCCAGGGTAATCTCGGGACGCAGCATGCTGTTTTCATACTCCACCAGGGCGCATTCGCGGCTGCCATGGCGTACTACCGTGATCACCGAGGTCAGGGGTACGATCCCGGTCGGCAATCGATCCATACCGAGAACGGCGTTCATCAGGGAGGTTTTACCCCGGTTGAATTGGCCGATGACCGCAAGATTGAACTGATCGTCGGCGAGCCGGCCCCACAGGGACTGGCACTCGCGCTCCACTTCGGGTGGGACCGGCCTGGGCAGGAGCGCCTTCAAGTCGCGGACGAGGCCGGCCAATTCGAACTTGAGGTGCTCATAGTCGCGCAGGGAGGTGTTCAGCAACTGGGCATCGTCTCTTGTTTTGGCCGGACATTTTTGGTTCATTGTTACTGCTCCGATGGACTAGGAGTTACGTTCGTTGATCCTCAAAAAAGCATAGTTTCATGGTGCTACTCTGACTGGCACCGACGAGTTCTCATCGCTGCTGAATGAAACCTGAACAGCATCTTCTCGTGATTCCTCTCAGGCGCTATTGCGGGATGTCTCTTGTACGGTGTCGTTATAGCGGCGCCGCACCGCGAAAAAAATCGGGATGGCTGCGAGTTCGAGCACCATGCAGAAGGCCATGGCGGCCGGGACCGACCGGTCGTACAGGATGCCGATGGTGGCGCTGCCCAAAAACCAGAAGAGACCGTAGCCGGCGGTGAACAGGCCGTAGGCGGAGGCCCGCCGTTGCGGCGGCACCAGGGGCGCGACCGCGGCCGGGATGATCGACTCGTGCACGCCCATGCCGAGCCCCCAGAGCGCCGCCCCGGTCAAAGCGGCCCAAAATCCGCCCAGGAACACGAGCGGCGCGAACAGGGCCGAGAGGAGCGTCAAGGGGATGAGGAGGGTGATGCCGAACCGGTCGAAGAGACGACCGAAGACGAGCGAGCCCGTCCCACTCACCGCCATGGCGATGGCGTAGGCAATGGGCACCCAGTGAGGCGACACCGAGGAGACCCGGTGGAAGTGGTAGGCGATGAGCGGAAAATCAGCAAAGCCCGCCGCCACCAGCGTCGCCCCCGCGAGATAAAGCCAGTAGACCCGCGACAGCCCCTTGGCCCCCACCTCCGGCGCCGCTGGTTCCATCTCCTCGGGCCTTGGGTAGAGCCAGCGGGCGACCAGGAGCAGCGAGAGACAGAGGAGGCCGGGGATGAGGAGCGCGGCAAAGGCGAAACGGTACTCGCCCCGCAGGGTCAGGATAGCGGCCACGGCAAGCGGACCGAACAGGGCGCCGAACTGGTCAAGGGCCTCGTGCACGCCGAAGGCCCAGCCGAAGCCGATCTCCTTGGCGGCGTGGGAGAGCATTGCGTCCCGCGGCGGGTTACGGATCGCCTTGCCCATTCGTTCGAGGATGATCAGGGCTGCGGCGGCCGGCCAGCTGTCCGCGAGGGCCAGCGCCGGCACCGCGAGCATCTGGACAACGTAGCCAAAGATGGTGATCGGCCAGAACCGGCCGGTGAGATCGGCCAACCGTCCCGAGACGAACCGCAGGCCGTAGCCTGCCAGCTCGCCGAAGCCGGTGACGATCCCCACCGTGGTCGCGCTCGCCTGCAACAGGGCGAGATACGGCCCCAGGATACTCCGCGCCCCCTCGTGGGTGAAGTCGGAAAAGAAGCTGAGCGCCCCGATCATCAGGACGAATTTCAGGGCTGCGGGTCGTTTCGGGGTGGTCGTAGATGTCCGCATACCGTTCACCAGTGAGCTTAGGCGGAGCCGAAGATATCATGGTAGAGGTCTTCGCCGAAGCTTGTCCGCAACGGCTCGCCCACGACCAATTGGAAGGTCCGCTCCCGTTCGGCCCTCAGGAATAGAATGTTCTCCGCGTTGCGCTCATGGAACCACCGCGCGAGTTCATAGAGGTGGGTCACGCAAACCACGCCGATATCCCTCTCCAACAGGGCGGCGATGATCTGCCGGGCGATCTCCGAGCCTTCCCGCTCGTTGGTGGCGGCGAATGATTCGTTCAGCAGGACGAGGGAGTGAGGGGTGAGGTGATCGACGATCTCGCTCATCCGGCTGAGCTCCTCGTCGAGCTTGCCGCTCTTCAGGGCTGTGTCTTCCTCCCGCTTGTAGTGGGTGAAGAGTCCGTCGCGGACACTGGCGGCAAACGACTCGGCCGGCACGAACATCCCGCACTGCATCATCAGTTGGGCCAGGCCGATGGCGCGCAGCAGGGTCGATTTGCCGCCCTGATTGGCGCCAGTGATGAGCACGAGGTCCTTCTCGTCGGCGTTGGCGTCGTTGCCGACCACCGGCGTATCGAGATGCAGCGCCAGGCAGATGTCATACAGCCCCTGAAACGACAGGTTGCCTTCCTCCATGGGCCTGGGCGAGGCCATGCCCACGACCGCCTTCTTTTGGACGAGCACGTCGTGCAGATTGAGGCAGCCGACGTAGAAGGCGAGCTCCGTCCGCAGGGCGTTAAAAAAACCGCGCACGTGCTCCGCCGATTGAGCCAGGGCGTTGGCCGCGAGGCCAATCCCCCGGTTGCGCACCTCGGCCAGGGCTCTGGCCCCGGATTCATCGAGGGGGTGAACGGAAAAACTATGGGGCGGTGCCTTTGGCTTGAACGGATACCACAGCTCCGGGAAATAGTCTTCAAGCCATTCCAGAAACCGGGTCCACCACGTCTCCTTTCTCCCGGGAGGCGGAGGGTGCAGCAGGCAGCGCGCCCCCTTGTGGCCCTCCCCCAGCTCGGCACTGAGCAGGACCCCGCCACGGAACTTGAGCCGCGTGAGGTGGTCCTCAATCCGCGCCACATAGTCGTCGTCGAGCTCTTCGGTCAATCTCGCGAAAAAGGCAGTCCACCCCTCGGAGGCGAAGTGATCGGCCCTCGCATCGCTAAGCCGCCGCAGCCTCTTGATCAGTGCCACCAGCGCTTCCATATGGCTGAGCGAATAGCGCAAGACTGAGTCAGGAAAGTGGTCGAAAAAGAGGCCGCGATACTGCTTCCTCGCCTCCTCCGCAGCCTCGACGGCCAGGGCGTACAACTCCCGGATCACGACAGGCTGGCGCAGGCAATCCGCCAGGATCTCCTGACGGTAGCGGATGGTCCGGATATCCCGCTCGAAGCCCGCGAACATCACCTTGGCGACCAAGTCGAGGATGAAGGCATCCCCCTGGGCCATGGCCTGAAAGAGGGTGGTCAAGTCCAGGTCCTGGGTGAGCGACTCCGCCTGCCAGGGGAGCGGCGCCTTGGCGTCGAAATCGCGATCCCGATACAGGAGTCGCGCCTTCATACGGAGATGCGCTCCTTGATCAGGTCGTAGGTGAGCCGGTGCTTGTCGGCAATGGCCATGGCGTAGGCAAGGCCATCGGCAGGCCTCCTCACGATCTTATAGGTCCGCAGCGCCGGATTTTCGGGATCGACCATGCTGGTCATGCTCGTGGTCTTTTCGCCGAGCGAGGAGATCTCATCAAGGAAGGTCACCCAGACAGCCAAGAGGTCAAGCTGCATGAGCTTGGCCGCGATTCGTCGGCTTAAGAGTAGGGCGTCGCGGAAGGTGGTGGAGGCGAAGATCTCGTTGATGATGACGATGCTTCGGGGCGTGGCCGCCTCCAGGATGGCGTGGATTCTGAGCAAATCGTCCTGCAACTTGCCGCGAAGGGTGGCGGTATGCTCCTCGCGCTCGAAGTGGGTGAAAAGCCGGTCGCAGAGGAAGAATTGCGCCTTGGCGCCTGGCACCGGACAGCCCAGGCTGGCAAGGTAGTGCAGTTGCCCGAAGAGGCGGGCGAAGGTGGTCTTGCCGCCCTGGTTGGGACCGGTGACCACGATGATCCGCTCCTCCCCCTGGAGGTGAAAGTCGTTGACCACCGGCAAGGCATGGTCGCCGATGAGCTTTGCCGCCAGGGCCAGATCGAAACACTGCTCGTCATATACCTCCTTGTCGGTAACGACGAGACGCGGGTAACAGAAACACAACCCTGCCTTCCTGCAGGGGGCGATATGCTCCAGGTAGGCGATGAAGAATTGACTCTCACGGTCGAAGGTGGCGAGGGTTGGGTCCTGGAACTCCTTTCGGGCCGCGCAGAAGCCGGTCAGTTCCGCGAACAGCTCCGGATAAAGCTGGACCACCAGATTGAGGATGCGCGCTTCCACATGGTTCATCTCCGCCATCTCGCCGAACTCGAAGGAGTAGCTTTTGACCGCCCCGTGTTTGAACCGCTTGAAGGTTGCCTCGATCTCGGCGCCGTAGTCGGGCTCGTCCTGGTACGGGCGGGCACTGACCGTGAGGCCGTCGATGAGCAGGCAGTAACGGATGGCGGCGAGACCAGCCTGGAGCCGGTTCGTCTGCGCCAGTAACGCCTGGAAATCCTCTGATGCCGTGTAGCCGGCCAGGTATTGCCGAAAGGCCGAAAGGCCGCGCGAGGCGGGATTGGCAGCCGCGAGCTCCCGGTTGAGGCGGGTAACCGCTTGGCAATAGGTGACCGTCGCCTCCAGATGCCAGCGCTCCTGCTGCCTCGGTTCGCGGAGTTTTTCGGACTGGGCGAGATGGCCGCGCATGGTCCGCATCCCTGCCGCGAAGGTCGTGATGGCCGCGGACAGGGCAGGGCCTTCGAGGTCCTGCATCACCTCCTGGCGATAGAGGACCGCGTCCGCATCGTGGAGGGGGAGGTAAAAGAAGGGCCTCAGATTATACTCCTCCTTGCCGGCCGTGACCGTAGCGACGATCCTGTCGAGTTCGAGATCGCCAAAGAAATCGGGGGCAGTGTGGCGCTCCTCCGGGGGGCGGTCGGCGAAGTTTAGGAAGAGGAGACTGCGGAAGGTCATCATCGATCTGTTCGAATCTAGCGGCCCATAGGGCAAGATGCCCGTTTCGCGGCACCGTCCATTCCCCTCCGACTACAGCGGGGATTCCGTGTAATACCCCCTGATGAGTACTGAACCGAGTCCTCGGCCGGCCTTGTCCGACTCCTTGCGGCCCCGTCACTCCTGGACATGGCGCCCCCCTGTGCCATTGGAGGCGAACCCCGCACGCAGGAGCGAATCGCGGCTGATCATGCCCTTGAATTTTCCCTCGCGATCGATCACCGGCAAGCGTTTGATGGCATGTTCGAGCATGAGCCGCACCGCCTCCTCAATGGGCGTCTCCTCCGCCACGGTCACGATGTCGGTCTTCATCACGTCGGCGGCGGTCTTGGCCGCCAGGTGTTCCAGCAGCTCGCTCTGCCGTCGATGCTGCTCCGTGAAGGGCAGTTTGCCGGCAAAGTAGTCCCAGATGCCGGGATGGCGGTCGGCAAAGGCGATCAAGAGATCACGGTCGGAGATCAGCCCAAGGAGTTTCCCTTCCCGGTCCACCACGCAGACCCGCTGAATGTCGTGACAGTCGATGAGACGCAACACCTCGTCCACCGGGGCATCGGGGAGCACGGTCACGATGTCGCGGCGCTCGATGTCGGCCACGGTCCGCAGGTCCGCCACCTGGATTGACTGTTTCTGGAACTCCCCCCAGTCTGGGCTCTCCCGCAGGCCGGCCCGAAAAACGTCAACCCGGGAGAGGATGCCTGTAAGCTTCCCCGCCCCGTCGACCACCAGCAGCCGTTTGACATGGTTGCTCAGCATGAGGCCCACCGCTGCGGTCACCGGCTGGTCCTCAGCGATGGCCACGGCGGGCCGGGTCATGATCTCCTCGGCGCGCTTGGCGTGCAGGGCCGCGAGCACGGCATCGGTCCTGCCGTTCTCGGCCCTGGCCAAGAGCCCCAGCCGCACGGGCATGCCTGCCTTGTGGATCAGGTCTCCCTGGGAGATGACCCCGACTGGCCGGTTCTCCTCGTCCACCACCGGCAGGCCGGTGAAGGTGGAAGAGAGCAGCAGCCGGGCCACCTCGTCGAGCGGCGTGCCCCTCCCCACCCTTTTGGGGGCAGGGGTCATGATCGTGCGGACCCGCGTGTTTCTGGGGAGCGGCAGGCTTTTGGTCTGGTGGGCGATCACCTCCAGATCCCGGACGGCCAGGATGCCATCGATTACCATCTCCCGCACGATAGGAAGGACCTGGTCGAGCTCACGGGCCGGCAGGATGATGCTGATCCGCATCGGCAGATTGTAGCTCAGGACTTCAAGCCTGCCGGTAACGATCTCTCCGTTCTCGTAGGAGCCCTCGATGCCCCTGGTGACCATGGTACGGGCCGCGACCCTCAGTTCGATCACCTGTTCGACCACCGCCTGGTAGAGGGGGCGTCCGTCCCATTTCGCCTCCTCGCTGGTGAAAATCTCGACGATCTTATACTCCATTGTCATCCTCCTAGCCCAGATAAACTGGATAAGTCCCTGTCGACTGGAATCCCTTGCCGGCAGGGAGTTTTGGCATATTTTTGCGCACGAAAAGTCATGACTAAACCCGAAAGGAACTAAATCAGGCTGCCGGCCCAGAGCCCCAAGAAGACCAGGGCGATACCGAGCACGTTGTTGGAAAGGAAATTGGCCCCCACGACCAGAGGGACGGCGGCCTTGGCCGCGTTGACCGTCTCCAGGGCAAAGGTGGAGAAGGTGGTGAGGGCACCCAGGAAGCCGGTCATGAAAAAGAGCCTGAACGACGGGTTGACGAGATCGGTACGCTCACCCAAGGAAAAAAGAAGGCCGATGATGAAACAGCCGGTCAGGTTGACGACCAGGGTCCCCCAGGGGAACCTGGTCCCGAACAGATTGGCGGCCAGCAGGGTAACCCCATAGCGGGAGAGGGCGCCCAGGCTGCCGCCTGCCATTACCAGAAGGATCTTCATATACATAATACACCTACAGAGGGATGGTGCGTATTCGGTTTAGGAGCCGTTACTCAATAACTGGCGCTAATTGGCTCAATCCGCGGTGGTGACCGCGCCGGTGCCTGCCGAGGTCACCACCTGGGCGTACCTGGCGAGCCAGCCCGTGGTGATCTTCGGCAAAGGCGCGACCCAGCGCCCCCGGCGTTCGGCCAGGGTGGACTCCTCCACCAGCAGCTCCAGCTGCCTCGCCGGGATATCCAAACGGATGCGGTCGCCGTCCTCGACCAGGGCGATCATCCCGCCCTCGGCGGCTTCGGGCGAGACGTGGCCGATGCAGGGGCCGTGGGTGCCGCCGGAGAAGCGGCCGTCGGTGATGAGCGCCACCGACTCGCCGAGGCCGAGCCCCATGATGGCGGCGGTCGGGGCCAGCATCTCCCGCATGCCGGGGCCGCCCTTCGGCCCCTCGTAGCGGATCACCACCACGTCGCCCGGCTTGATCCGTCCCTCCATGATCGCCGCCATGGCCAACTCCTCGGAATCGAAGCAGCGGGCCGTGCCCTCGTACCGCATCATGGCCGGGGCGACGCCGGACTGTTTCACCACCGCGCCCTGGGGAGCGAGGTTGCCGGAGAGCACGGCAATGCCCCCTTCCGGCTTGACCGGGTTGGTGAGCGGCCTAATCACCTCCTCGTCCACCGCCTCGATACCTCCGGCGAGTTGCCGGGTGGTAAGCCCCATGACCGTGGGGTTGTCCTTGACCTTGGCGCCGAGTTGCTTCAGCACCCCGAGCACCCCACCGGCGGCGTCCAGGTCCTCCATGAAGTGCCGGCCCGCTGGGTTCATGGCGGCGAGCTGCGGGGTCTCCCTGGCCAGTTGGTCGAAGGTCGCGAGGGGGAGGTCCACCCCGGCATCGTGGGCAATGGCGAGGAGGTGCAGCACGGTGTTGGTGGAGCCGCCCAGGGCGAGGTCGACACGGATCGCGTTTTCAAAGGCCGCCCGGGTCAGGATCTGGCGCGGGGTGACGTTGTCGCGCACCAGCTCGACGATCCTCTCCCCGGAGGCGAAGGCGATGCGGCGTTTCAGGGCTGAGACGGCCAGGGCGGTGCCGCAGCGGGGGAGGCTCATCCCCAGGGTCTCGGTGAGGATGGCCATGGTGTTGGCGGTGAACAGCCCCTGGCAGGAGCCCATGCCGGGGCAGGCGTTGTCCTCGCAGACCTTCAGCTGCTGCTCGTCGATCACCCCGGCTTTGTAACGGGCCATGGCCTCGAAGGTGTCGGTAACAAAGGAGTAGCGCCGGTCGGCAGGGCCGCGTCCGGCGAGCATCGGCCCGGCGGTGACCACGATGCTCGGGATGTCGAGACGGGCCGCGGCCATCAGCATGCCGGGGGTAATCTTGTCGCAGTTGGTAAGCAGCACCAGGCCGTCCAAGCGGTGCGCCTCGGCCACCGACTCGACCAGATCGGCGATCAGTTCGCGGGAGGGGAGCGAGTAGTGCATCCCCTTGTGGCCCATGGCGATCCCGTCGCAGATGCCGGGGATGCCGAAGAAAAAGGCGTAACCGCCGCCGGTGTGGATGCCCTTCTCGATGAACCGCTCCAGATCCCGCATCCCCACGTGGCCGGGGATCAGGTCGGTAAAGCTGGTCGCCACCCCGATGAAGGGTTTCTTGAGCTCGCTTTCGGGGATACCGGTACCTTTCAGCAAGGCCCGGTGGGGGGTCCGTTCAAGACCTTCTTTGATCAAATCGCTACGCATCTCATTCTCCTTTGGCTGGCAAGTCCATTGCAATAGCCAGATTAATGTGGCGGCTGGGAGACATGATCCCATAGCCAACCGGCAATAAGGTCTGCATTGATCCTCCCTCTGCTCCGATGCCAGGAGTCTTGTGATACAACAATGCGTGTCGGCCCCTGTTGTCGAAGCAGTCAAATAAAAAAACTCCTACCCTTGTTCAAGAGTAGGAGTCATTAGCTTCATGGAAAAGCGGTTAATAGCGAACTCCATCGCCTATATTATGTCGAAATGTAATAGTCTATGATTCACGGACTGTCAATACCTCCGCGAACTCTATCGCGCTCCACATCGTCTCCCTTTTCCTCCATCCCCTTCAATCGCCCGAGCAGGGTCGTGTAGCCGACCCCAAGCCACTTCGCCGCCCTGGCTCTTTGTTGCCTGCCACCGCCTTCAGCACTGCCATGATAAGCCGCTCTTTGGCTATCGGGCAGGGGTAAATGCTCCGAATAGTCGGTCGCCTCCCTCTCCAAGTGTGTCTATGCAAAAGGGGAAGATTTCTTCTATCTCCGTACCCATGAAGCGACAGTCGTCGCTTTAGTGGCGCGCCGGAAAAAATGCTTGCCTGTCGATATGTTTTTTATTATACAACGGAAATATGAAGGATAACCATTCAGTCGCAAACGAAACGGGTGACAAGGGTTTCCACTGGCGGGGACGACTCTGGCTTGAAGGCGAGGAAGGCACCTTTCTCGGTTATGGCCGGGTGGTGTTACTGGAGAGAATTCGGGAGTTCGGATCGATTTCCCAGGCGGCCAAGTCCATGGAGATGTCCTACAAGCACGCCTGGGATCTACTTGAGTCCATGAACCGGCAGGCGGGCTGTAGACTGGTTGAGACCTGTCGCGGCGGGAAACATGGTGGAGGTGCCACGCTTAGCCCAGCCGGGGTAAAGGCTATTGCCCTATTTCGGCATTACCATGACAAATTTAAAAACATGCTGGCCGAACTGGATCAAAAGATGGGAAAATTAGAATGGAAAAGACCTGACCGGGAGCTTCCTCCAGCGTAACAGGAGAGGATTTTTTTTGCGCACCGATATATTTTCTTAAGTATATCGGTGCGCAAAACCCAATATATCGCTTTCACATAAGGAGAAACCACAATGACCACAATCCGGAGTCGAAACCACACTCTCACCAGTCTGGCAACCCTGCTGCTCTTGAGCCTGCTTGTTCTCCCCTTCACCGCACAGGCCCAGGACAAATTGATGATTTTCGCCGGCGCTGCTAGCCAGCCACCCACCGAGGAGGCGGCAGCCCGCTATGAGAAAAAAACCGGCGTCAAGGTCGAGGTGGTATTCGGCGGTTCGGGCTATGTTCTCTCGCAGATGAAGCTCGGCAAACAGGGGGATATCTATTTCCCGGGCTCATCGGATTACATGGAAAAGGCCAAGCGGGACGGCGACGTGATTGCTGAAACCGAACAAATCATCGTCTATTTGGTGCCAGCCATCAATGTCCAAAAGGGCAACCCGCACCATATTAAAACACTGACTGATCTGACCAAGCCGGGGCTCAAGGTGGCCATCGCCAATCCGGAAGGGGTCTGCGTTGGCGCCTACGCAGTGGAAATCATTGAGAAGAACCTCACCGGCGAGCAAAAGATTGCCTTGCGCAAGAATCTGATCAACTACACCGCCAGTTGCGAAAAGACCGCCACCGCCATCTCCCTCAAGCAGGCCGATGCGGTGATCGGCTGGAGTGTCTTCGAGCACTGGGACCCGGACAGGATCGAAACTGTACGCTTGGAATTTGATCAGATACCGCGCGTCGGCTACATCCCGATCGCCGTCTCCAAATTCAGCAAGGACCGCAAGGCGGCGCAAGCCTTCATTGACTTCCTCCTCTCCCCGGAAGGTCGGGCTATCTTCACCAAGTACCAGTACTTCGCCACGCCGGACGCTGTTTTTGCCTGGCTGGGGGGGACAAAACCAGTGGGCGGTGAGTATGTGGTGCCGACCGACTGGATCAAGAAATAAAGCGCGGTTGCGATGAGCTTTCGACGTTTTACAGTCGGCGCTGCCCTGACGGTTTTTGGTTTTTACGCCTTGCTGATCGCCTCGCTGGGGTACTTTTTCGACCCCGGCGAGGTCGCTCAGGTATGGGGAAGCGAGCGTACCCTGTTTACCATCAAGCTCAGCATGACGGCCGCTACGCTTGCGGCAAGCGCCGCCATGATGCTGGCGATACCAGCGGCATACGCCCTGTCGCGCTTTGAATTTACGGGGCGCCTCGTTGCCGACACCATCCTTGAGTTTCCGATCATCGTTTCCCCAGCGGCCTTGGGCGCAATTCTGCTCATTTTTTTCAATAATCCCCTGGGAGAGTGGATTCAGGAACACCTCATCACCTTCGTCTTTGCCTTTGCCGGGATCGTGTTGGCCCAGTTCGTCACCATTCTGGGAATTGCCACCCGCCTAGTCAAGACCGCTCTCGACGAAATTCCGGACGAGTACGAGCGGGTAGCTCGTTCGCTGGGGGCGAGTCCATTGCGGGCCTTTGCCACCATCACCCTGCCGCTGGCCCGGCGCGGGATGTTCACCGCCTTCGTCCTTGCCTGGGCAAAGGCCTTGGGGGAGTTCGGTGCCACCATCACCGTGGCCGGGACCATGGCCATGCGGACTGAAACCCTGCCGGTGGCGATTTACATGCGGCTGTCAGGTGCCGACATCGAGGGGACGGTGGCCATGATCATTCTGCTGCTCACCATTGGCCTAGGTT
>JAKAEN010000055.1 GCA_021818355.1 Actinomycetes bacterium
TACTTGTTAGCCGACGGGAACCGGGGCGCCCGCTTCTCCCTCAGAGCGGCCACGCCTTCGAGCACGTCCTCGCCCATGAAGCAGAGCATCTCGTAGGCGGCGGACTGATCGAAGATGGCCCCGGCGTTGCGCAGCCACCCGTTGAGGGCGCGCTTGGTGAGGCGGATGGAGAGCTGCGATCCGCGGGCCAGCTCGCCGGCAACGCGCAGCGCCTCTCCCAGGACCTCCTCCCGGGGCAGGGCCTTGGAGACCATGCCGATCCTCTCCGCCTCTTCGCCCAGGATCATCTCTCCGGTGAGCAGGTAGTACCGCGCCTTGGCCATCCCGGCCAGCAGTGGCCAGAGAATGGCGGCGTGATCCCCGGCGGCCACCCCCAGCTTCACGTGCCCGTCCCCGATACGAGCGTCCTTGGCGCAGATGGAGATGTCCGCCAGCAGGGCGACCACGGTTCCCGCGCCCACGGCGACGCCGTTGATCGCGCTCACGATGGGCTTCTCGCAGTTGATGATGTTGTAGACCATGTCGCTCATTTCGGAGAGCATGTGGGCCACGCCATCGTGGTTGCCGGCGATATCGGTGACCATCGCGAGATCGCCTCCGGCCGAAAAGGCCTTGCCCGCCCCGGTTATTACCGCCACGCGGGTCTCGGGATCGGCCGAGACGTCGCGCCAGACCCGCGCGAGCTGGCCGTGCAGCTCGGCGTCGGTGGCGTTGTACTTCTCCGGCCGGTTGATGGTGATCAGCAAGACGCCGTCCGGATGGCGCTCGAAGGTCAGCTGGTCGTAGCTCGAGTAGTCCATTGATGCCTTTCTTTTCTTCGGTGAATCCCGCTCATGGCTCCTGGAAGAGCCCCTGGGCGTGCTCCTCCTCGGCGTTGCGCGTGGCCACGTAATGGACCTTCTTCCCCGTCGCGGTGAGGGGAAGGCTCTCCACGAACCGGTAAGCGCGAGGGCGCTTGTATCCGGCGAGCATCGAGTGCCCCTTGCAGTAGAGGTCGAGCTCGGCGGCGTTGAGGGTGGGATCCTTGGGGACCACGTAGGCCACCACCCGCCGGCCCCAGGTCGGATCGGAGATCCCCACCACCAGGGAGTCGGCCACACCTGGGTGTTGGTTGAGAACCTCTTCGACCTGCACCGGGTGCACGTTCTCACCCCCGGAGATGATCATGTCGTCCTTGCGGCCCACGATGGTCACGAACTCGTCCTCGTCCCAGGTGGCCAGGTCGCCGATGTACAGCCAACCGTCCCGGTACTTGCGGTTCTCCCGGGTTCCGGCACCGGCGTAGGCCATGCCCGACTTAGGCGAGCGGACGATCACCTCGCCGACTTCGTGGCCGTCCTTGGCGGCGAGCTCGTCAGGCTCGGCAGGGCGATCGTCGAAGAGCCGGACCACCGCCACGTCGTCGTCTATGCAGGCCTGTCCGGCCGAGCCCGCGCCGTCGGGAAGGTCGCCTGGGCGCAGGAAGGTGTTCCAGAAGGCCTCGGTGGTGCCGTAGCCGTTGAAGATGCGCGGGCTGAGCAGCGCCTGATACCGTAGCGCGGCCTCCCGCTCCAGTGGCGAGCCCATGGTGACGATTCCGCGCAGGCTGGAGAGGTCGCGGGGGCGCTCCTGCTGGGCGTTGGCCAGCATGGCGACGGTGGTGGGGGCACCGATCAGGAAGGTTATGCGGTGCTGCTCGACGTAGTCGAGGCAGAGGCTCGGCTCGAAGGCGCGCATGGGCAGGGCGGCCGCCCCCACGTAGAAGACGGGATTGGGTCCACCGCTGTACAGGCCTCCTCTATGGAACCAGGGGGTCATGTTGAGGGTGCGGTCGTCGGGGCTGAGCGGGAAGTGCATGATCACGTCGTGGGCGCTGAAGATCTCCACCGCGCTGTTCAACGGCACCGCCTTTGGCATCCCGGTGGTGCCGGAGGTGAAGAGGCGCGTCGTCTCGTCGTAGATGCTCCCCTCCCTTGCCGGGGCCATGGCCCCCGGCCGCCCGAGCTCCTCCCAGTCCAGGGCTTCCACCAGTTCCGCTTCGGCCTTGCCCACCCGCACCAGCAGTCCGGGCCGGTGGCGCGCGAGCGAGAGTGCCTTGGCGGTGGCCTCCTCCAGGGCGGCGTCGTAGATGAAGGCCGCGGGGGTGCAGTCGTCCAGGATGAAGGCGGTCTCGCCCGGCGCCAGGCGGTAGTTGATGGGGGAGCCGACCGCCCCAAAAGCCTGGGTGGCCAGGTACAGCTCGGCAAAGGGGACGCTGTTGAAAAGCTGGTAACTGACGATGTCGCCTTTCCCGACGCCTCGGCCCGCCAGACCTGCGGCCAGCCCGGCCACGCGCCGGCCCAGCTCGGCGTAGGTGGTCACGCTGCCGTCGGCCGGGTCGATCAGAGCCGGCCGGTTGGCGTAGCGGTGGGTGTTCCTTGAGAAGCCCCCTATGTAGCTGAACTCATGCTCGAAGAAGCGCCTGTAGGCGCCTGCGTCGTATCCTGACATTCAATCCCTCCAGTGTGGATTGCCTCAGCCGGCCATGGTCAGCCCCCCGCTGACCGAAAGAACCTGGCCGGTGATGTACTTCGCCTCTTCGGAGGCGAAAAAGACCACGGCGGCGGCCACCTCCTCGGGGGTGGCGAGACGCTTGAGTGGAATGGCCCGGATCAGCGCCTCCTTGAGGCGCTCCTCCTGCGCCGCGAAGAGCGGCGTGTCGGTGGGGCCGGGACAGACGCAATTGACCGTGATGGAGTGGCGTGCCATCTCCCTGGCCAGGGATTTCGACAGCGCGATGACACCACCCTTGGCGCCGGCATAGATGCTCTCCCCGGAGGAACCCACCCGGCCCGCGTCGCTGGCGATATTGACCAGCCTTCCTCCGCCTGCCTCGATCATGGCGGGCAGGAAGGCCCGCGAGATCAGGATCGGCCCGAGCAGGTTGATGTCGAGCACCTTGCGCGCGAACTCCACCGTGGCATCCAGGAACGGCGCGGTAAGGTCCCAGCCGGCGGCGTTCACCACCACCGACGGGGAGCCGAAGTTCGCGAGCGTCCACTCACTGGCTTCATCCACCTCTTGCGGGCTGGAGACGTCGGTCTGGCGAAAATCGATCAGATCCGGCGCGAAGGCCGCTGTGGCCCTGACGCCCTCCAGGTTCATGTCCAGCGCCACCACCCGCTGCCGCCTGGCCGCGAACTCCTGGGCGATCGCCCGGCCGATCCCGGATCCTGCCCCGGTCACTACGGCTACTCCGTCCATCCCTCACCTCTCGTCGTCCCGGCCCGCTCGGGCCGCTTTCCTCGGATTGCTGAACCCGGCTCCGGGTCCAGCTCGAGCAGTGGCCGGTATTCCGGCCACAGGCCGGGCTCCACTATGGCGCGCAGGAAGAGCGCGCGCTGGCGGGCGATGTAGGCCTCCAGGTCGAGCTTGGGCTCGAAATACCAGTGCTTGAGCGCCCAGCCGTGGGCGAGCAGCAAAATGTCGTAGGCGGCCAGCTCGGCGTCGACCGCAACCAGCGATCCCTCGGCGACCCCTCGCGCGATCAGTTCGGCCAAGGGGCGGGAGGTCTCCTCCTCGAGCTCCTTCAGCCGGGCCCGCCCCTCTGCCGAGAGCGACTTGCTCTCCCAGTAGGTGAGCATGGCAGCCTGGCGGTGGCGTCCGATCACCCGGCAATAGGCGCCTATGCCCGCCCCGAGGGCGGCCACCGCGTCGTCCCCAGCGGCGGCGATGGCCGATGGCACCTCGGTCAGAAGCTCGTCCAGGATGCGGGTGATGATGGAGAAGAGGATCTCCTCCTTGCCGGAGAAGTAGCGATAGAGCAGTCCTACGCTCACGCCGGCCTCTTCGGCCAGCGCCTGCATCGAGACCTCCTCGAAGCCGGAGGCGGTCATCATCCGTGCGGCGGCCTCGAGGATCTCGCGTGTGCGGAGGCTGGAGCGGAGATGGCGCACCCGGTCGTCTATGTCGGCCTGCGCATCATGGCGGGGAAGCGGGGAGGCACTCATCGCCGCCGGCCTCATGAACTGGAATTCACAAATGCTGAATGTGGATTCACATCCCGGAGGTTAGGCCAAGCCCAACCCCGCTGTCAAGCGGTTGGGGACCTATTCTCGAAGAAGGGAAGACGAATTCACCTACCGATTCCTTGTTGTTCACCACGGGCTGCAAGTATCGGGCGGCGACTGGAAGGAAAGGCCGGAATTGGACACCTCCAAGGAGAAGCTGGGATTCGGCGCCGTTGAGGGCCGTGGCGAGAGCCACGATTTCCATGCCCTGACGGCGGAGCCGGGCGAGGAGCACGTCGATCGCCTCGATCTCCATCGCCCGGCGTTCCCCCCACGCTCGGGCCGCAGCCGCTTGCGCCTGGCGCATTTGACCGACTTCCAGTTCCTGGACCCGGGGAGCCCGGCCAGATTCGAGTTCGTGAACAAGCTGGTCGGCCTGGCCACTATGGAGAAGTTCTTCCCCGGCCATCGCAGCCAGGAACTGCTGGTCCCCTTCGCGGTGGAGGCGGCCATCCGCTACGTGAACCAGCTGGACGAGGAGAGGGAACGCCGCTTCGACATGTGCCTGATCAGCGGCGACTCGGTCGACAACACCCAGGGCAACGAGCTTGAGGCGTTGATGGCGATATTGGGGGGCGGCGAGTTCTCGCTCGAGGATTACTTCGGCCCTTACCACGGGGTGCAGTCACCCGGCTGGGAGGACGACTTCTACTGGCACCCGGATCCGGTCGAGGACCAGCCCAAGCGGATGCTGGGATACCCGCACGCCGAGGGCCTGATGGACGAGGTGCGAGCCCGGCATCGCTTCCAGGGGCTGCAGGTGCCATGGCTGATGTCCAACGGCAACCACGAGGTGCTCATCCAGGGGATGGGCAGGCTCAATCAGGAGGTGGCCGGCTTTGCCGTCGGCGGCGCCAAGCCGCGCGGGGTCGACATGGAGGCGACCTTGGCGGATCTTCCTCAGCTCGCCTCCGCCTTCGAGGCCGACCCCCAGAGCCTCTTTGCCCGCGCCGTGCTGGAACCGATCGAGGCAAACGCGCGGCGGGCTCCCCTCACTCGTGACCAGCAGGCAGCCATACTGGCCAAGGCGGGCGGCGCTCCCGCCGGTCACGGCCTGGCCGGCGTGGATCTGGAGGGCAGGGAGGGTCTCTACTTCTCGCACTACGACGCCGCCTCGCACACCTTTTACGTCTTCCTCGACACCGCCAAGCGAGGGGGAGGGGCGGACGGATTCGTCGGCGCCGGCCAGCTGGCATGGCTGGAGGGGGAGCTGGCGGCCACAGCCGAGACCGATCCGGAGGCGCTGGTGGTGATCTGTGCGCACCACGGCCCGCAGGAGATCGACCATGCCCATCCAGGCTGCGTGACCCGGGAGGAGCTGCTTGCCACGGTTCACCGGTACGGGCAGGTCGCCCTGTGGATCTGCGGGCACACGCACGAGAACCTGATCGACGCCTTTGCCGATCCCGGCCGCCCGGGCAGGGGTTTCTTCTCCGTGACCACCTCGTCCATCATGGACTGGCCCTGCACCCTGCGGGAGGTGGAGGTCTTCGAGATGCCCGACGGCTCGCTGATGGCCGAGACCACCGTGCATCACTTCGACTACTCCTCCGATCCCCATGACCTCTCGGTGCTTGGCCTGGCCGGCTGGCATCTGCGCCTGGCCGCCAACTCTCCCTACGTGGGCCTGGGCAGGGAGCTCGAGGGCCGCCGCGAGGACCGCAACGCGCGCCTCTGGCTGGGTCCGCGCGCCTGAACCCGGCCCTCTTTGGCCCGTGGGATTAATGGGAAAAAGAGGCTTAACGGGATCAAGCAACACTTTTGAAACAAAATCCCCCCTAGGCGCGCCCCCGGTCTAGAGATGGATGTGACGGGGATCACACTCGCTTTTGCGGGTGCCCCGCCGAGGAATCCGTCGAAGCGCAAAAAATCGGGGGGAACGCGATGCCAGTGCGCAAGCTCCTCGCCGCCGCGGCGGCCGCCGGCCTCATGGCAGGTGGTAGCCAAAGGTGACGATCTTCTTACTCAACATCGGCTTCGGGCTGGTGACGGCTTCGGTGCTCTCCCTGCTCAGCGTGGGTCTCTCGCTGCAGTTCGGCGTCACCAATTTCGTCAACTTCGCCTACGGCTCCTACCTGGGTGTCGGCATGATGCTCGCCTACACCTTCTCCCAGACGCTGCACTTCCCATTCTGGGCGGCGGCGGCGCTGGGCACCATCTTTACCGGGGTGGTTTCGATGGTGATAGCCGAGGGGGTGCTCGAGCCTTTCGTGAGGCGGCGGAAGTCGCTCTTCTACATGCTGATCGTCACCTTCGGGCTCTCCCTGGTGCTCGACAACCTGCTGCAGATCTTCTACGGCGTCGACTTCTTCCAGTATCCGGTGGCGCAGTCGAGCCCTGTCACCATCGGACCCTTCAGCTTCACCACAGCGCAGCTCGAGATCATCGCAATCGCCGTGGTGGCCATGATCGGGGTGCACCTCCTGCTCTCGCGGACGCGCCTGGGCAAGGCGATGCGGGCGATGTCGGACAACATGGACCTGGCCCGCTCCTCCGGGATCGACACCAAGAACGTCACCCGCTGGACCTGGTTCCTCTCCGGGTGCCTGGCCGGACTGGGCGGGATCGTGCTGGCCCTCAACATCGTCTCGTTCCAGACCAACAGCGGTGAGACGCTCCTGTTCGTCATCTTCGCCGCGGTCATCCTGGGCGGCATCGGCCAGACCTACGGAGCCATGCTCGGCGCGCTGGTGATCGGAATGGTCACCGAGATATCCACCTCCTTCATCTCCTCCGCGTACAAGCAGGACATCGCCTTCATCGTGTTGGTGCTCATGCTCCTGCTTCGCCCGCAGGGGCTGATTCCGGCCAAGGGCAAGGCCTAGGGCCGGCGGGCTAGGCAACGAGTTCAAGGAAAGAAAATGTCATTGATTCTCGGGTACGTGGCGACGCTGCTGGTTACCTTCTTCACCTACAACATCTTCGTCATCGGCTTGAACATCCAGTTCGGCTATGCCGGCATCCTCAACTTCACGGTCATCACATTCATGGCCTTCGGCGCCTACTTCTACGCCGTCTTCGTGATGCCCCACGCCAACAATGCCAGCCAGGTCTTCTACATCCTGGGCCTTCACTGGCCCTGGCCGCTGGCGATGCTGGCAGGGGTCGTCGCATCCGGTGCGCTGGGCTACCTGGTGGGCCTCATAGCGCTCAAGAGGTTGCGCAGCGACTACCTGGCCATCGTCACCCTTGCCACCGGGACCCTGGTCTACGGCCTCTTCGGCAACAACAACAAGCTCTTCGACGGCTGGTCGGGACTCTTCAACGTCAACCAGCCCTTCCAGTCGGTGGCCACCAACCACCCGAATGAATTCTCCTGGATCTTCGTGGTCTTCTCCGGAGTGGTCATGCTGGTGGTATGGCTCTTCGCCAACAGGCTTTACGCCTCCCCGCTGGGGCGGTCGATGCGGGCCATCCGCGAAGACCAGGACGTGGTGGACTCCTTCGGGAGGAACTCCTTCAAGGTCAGGATGCTGGCCATGGTGATCGGCTCGGTGATCGTGGGCATCGGCGGGGTGCTGACCATCCAGTACATCGGGGCGCTCTCCCCGGCGGGCTGGACCACCGGCGAGACCTTCGTGGTCTGGGCTGCACTCCTGGTGGGAGGGCGGGCCAACAACCTGGGCGCGATCGTCGGCTCCCTGTTGGTGGCGGTGGTCTTCAACGAGGCCACCCGATACATCCCCCAGGTGCCCTCGCATCCGAACCTGATCCCCAACCTGCGCAACGTGATAATCGGCGGCCTGGTGATCCTCTCCATCTGGTTCCGGCCCCAGGGCGTTCTCCCGGAGAAGAAGGCCTCCTTCCTGGAGGTCCCATTGGTCGACAAGTACGCACAGGGTTTCCCGGGCGACGAACCCGAGAACGCCCTCTCGCCCGCGGCATCGGAGGCATAGAGGTGGCGAACTCCATTCTTGAAGTCAAGGGCATCAAGCTCGCCTTCGGCGGCGTGCAGGCGATCGACGATTGCTCCTTCCACATCGAGGAGGGCACCATCACCGCCCTCATCGGCCCCAACGGGGCGGGCAAGTCGACGATGGTGAACGTGATCTCCGGGACCTATCGTCCCGACGAGGGGCATGTGATCTTCGACGGCAAGGACGTCACGCGCATGCCGAATTACGCCCGCGCCCAACACGGCCTGTTGCGCACCTTCCAGATCTCCCGCGAGTTCGCCAACATGACGGTGCTCGAGAATCTGCTGGTGGTCCGCCAGGGGCAGGTGGGGGAGTCGCTCTTCGGCGCGCTTTTCCGGGCCAAAAGCTGGCAGGCCCAGACCAAGGAGCTGGTGGCCGAGGCCAACGAGATCCTCAACACCTTCGGCCTCTACCGGCTGCGCAACGAGTACGCCGGCAACCTTTCGGGCGGCCAGAAGCGGCTGGTGGAGCTCTCCCGGGCGGTGATGGCCAAGCCGCGCCTGCTGCTTCTCGACGAGCCGATGGCCGGAGTCACCCCGGCTCTCATCGAGCGGCTCGGGCAGCACATCTTGGAGCTCAATCGCGAGCTGGGAATCAGCTTCGTCCTGGTGGAGCACAACCTCGAGGTGGTGGAGAAGATCTGCTCCAGAGTGGTGGTCATGGCGCTCGGCAAGCAGCTGGCCGACGGGACCCTGGCCGAGCTCCGCTCGAACCAGGAAGTCATCGATGCGTACCTGGGAGGTGGCGCGCGTGAGCGTGTTGGAAGTTAACGGTCTCACCGCGGGTTACGGCCGTGTCCCGGTGGTGTGGGAAGCGAGCCTGAAGGCCAAGGTCGGCCAGGTGGTGACAATCGTCGGCCCCAACGGGGCGGGCAAGTCGACCTTCTCCAAGGCAATCTTCGGCCTGATCCCCGTCAGCGCGGGCAGCGTGCAGCTCGATGGCGAGAACCTGACCGGTTGGGAGCCACACCGCATCGCCCGGGCGGGCATCGCCTATGTTCCCCAGGTGGAGAACATCTTCTCGACCATGTCGATCCGCGAGAACCTCGAGATCGGCGGGTACATCCGCAAGCAGGGTGTCAGCGAGCGAATCGCCGAGATCTTCGAGATCTTCCCCGACCTCGCCAAGGCGGCCGGGCGCCGGGGCGGCGACCTCTCCGGCGGGCAGCGCAACATGCTGGGCATGGCGCGGGCCCTCATGAGCGATCCCAAGGTGGTGCTGCTCGACGAGCCCACCGCCGGCCTCTCGCCCATCTATGTGGACGTCGTCTGGGAGCAGGTTCGCAAGATCGCCTCCCTGGGCACGACGGTGGTGGTGGTGGAGCAGAACGTGGAGCGCGCCATCGCCAACTCCGAATGGGTCTACGTGCTGGTTGCCGGGCGCAACCGGCTCGACGGGCCGGCGGCCGAGGTGGCCAAGCTCGACCTCGCATCCATCTTCCTGGGTGGGTCGGCACATGCCGCCTCCGCCGGCCGAAGCGAGGTGAACGCCTAGGGACCCACACCATCCGCGGGCTGATGCCCGCAACCGGGCCAATAATGGGCCTGTTTTGAAAGGAACCGCCGGGTCGCCGCCCAATTGGGTGGGATTACCGGGGCAGTGCAGGCGAGCGGCGGAATCAAAATTCACCAAGGGGGTACCCGTGAAGGGTTTGAAGAAATGGGCGAAGCTGGCCACGGTGGCGGCGTCGTTCTCTATGGTGGCGGCGGCCTGCGGTAGCGGCGCGTCGGCCTCCTCGTCCAGTTCGTCGGGGTCGTCAGGCTCCTCGTCAGGCACTTCCTCCAGCAGCTCGACGCCGCTGGTCGTGGGTGAGCTGCTTCCAATGTCCGGTGCCGAGGCCTTCGTCGGACAGTGGTTCGACCACGGCATCAAGGCCGGCGTCTACGACGTCAATCACAACGGCGGAGTGCTCGGCCATCAGCTGACAACCGCCCTGCAGGACACCGCCGGCGACCCGGTGGACGCGGTCACCGCCTGGAAGAGCCTGCAGCTCGAGCATCCCAACTTCGTGGCCGGGCCAAGCTCGCTCTCGATCATGGGCGTCATCAACCAGTTCCAGCAGCAGAAGGTTGTCGACCTGATGGAAGGTGGCACCACTCAGCTCGACCACATGCAATATTCCTACGTCTTCCGCACCTTCCCCTCCGACTCGGCGCTTCTCGCCGCTGAGGCGTATTACGCGATCCACGGGCTCAACTGCACCAAGGCTTCGCTGCTCTACACCTCCGACGCGAACGCCCAGGCTGAGGTTCCTGCGGTGACCAGCGCCTTCACGGCCAACGGCGGCACCATCCTCGACAACGAGCAGATCCAGGCCGGCCAGAGCTCGTACCTCTCCGAGGTCTCGAGGGCCTTCGCGAAGAACCCGCAGTGCATCTTCTTCCACGCCGATCCCCAGACCGCGGCGACCTTGTTCGCCAACGTCCGCCAGCTCGGCAAGCTGAACGTGCACTTCATCGCGGCGGACACCGGCGCCTCGCTGCAGCTCGCCCAGGCGATCGGGCTCTCCGATGCCAGCAGGTGGCTGACCGGCATGGCCGCCCCGGCTGCCTTCGCTCCGGCCTACAACGAGTTCCTCAAGGCCTACCAGGGTCAGTGGCACACCAACAAGCCGCTTCCCGCCTCACCGGCCATGTACGACGCGGTGATCATGGCGGCGCTGGCGATGACGGCTGCGCACTCCACCAACCCGCACGTGTGGGTGAACTACATCACCAAGATCTCCAATCCTCCGGGGACCCCGGTGTACACCTATGCGCAGGGCGTGAAGCTGCTCAAGGAAGGAAAGAAGATCAACTACCAGGGTGCCAGCGGTCCTGAGGACTTCAACCAGTACCACAACGTCTTCTCCGGATTCGACGTCGTGCAGTTCAACACCGCCGGCTCGCTCCACACCGTGTATTCGGTGACGGCGAACCAGGTGGCGAGCATGTACAACTCCCAGGGCTGATCCTCGGACCAGCCGGGCAATTCCCCTGCCCAAGGGCCCTCCCTCCATGGGAGGGCCCTTCCTTTTTCCAGCCCGGTTCCGGGAGCCGGAGGTCACGCGCCTTTAGGGCCTTAGGTTCCTTGGCCGCCAAAATGAGCCGCCTTATAATCCGGCGTTGAAGGGCCATCCGGGCGGCATTCTGGCGGCCCGCCCAGGTCGAGGAGGTGCGTCATGGCGCGGTTGGAGAGTTCCCTCTTCGCTCCCGGAACAATCGACGAGGTTGGCAGGGACGACATAGTCGAGCTGGCCAAGAGCGGCGGCGAGCCGGCGATCAGCATCTATCTGCCCGTAGGCCTGCACGGAGACGTAGCACGCGACAAGATCGTGCTTCGCGACCTGATCGCCCAGGCGCGGCTCGAGCTGGCCGAGGACGGCTACGACGCGTCTCGCATCAAGGAGCTGCTCCAACTGCCCGAACGCCTGATGACCGACGACACATACTTCGCCAAAGGGATGCGCGGCATGGCCATCTTCTGCGGCATCGGCGAGGACAGGGTCCTCAGGCTCCCGGTGGCTCCCGAGCCCGCCTATTCCGTGGCCGCCTCACCATGGGTGGTCCCCCTGCTGTCCGTCCTCGAAGGGGCCGGGGACTTCCTGATTATCTGGCTCGATTTGAACGATGTGCGGCTCTACCTGGCCGGCCGCTTCTCGATGACGCGCCTCCCCTTGGGCGACGTGGACACCTCCATCGACGACGTCCTGCCGGACGAAGATCGCCAGGCGCACATCTCGGCCCGTGCCGAGGGTACCGCCCGGACTTCGCGGGTGGCCGTCTTCCATGCCAAAGGGGTTGGCGAGGAGAGGACAAAGCGCCACGAGGAGCACTTCCTCGAGATGCTCGCCGCCGAGCTGGTGCCGTACCTGTCGGAGTGGAGCGCGCCCTTGGTGGTGGTCGGAGTCGAGGACCTGGCCGCTTCGCTGGCGGCCCGCCTTGCGCATGACCAAGTGGCAGTGGCGCAGCTGGAGGGGAGCCCTTCCCGCGCCGACGAGCGTGAGATCCACCGGCGCGCCTGGGAGGCGGTCGAGCCGATCATGACCGCGGGCCACCGAGCTGCGGTGGAGCGCTATGCGGAGCTCGCCGGAACCGGCTACACCACCTTTGAGTTGGAGGAGGTTTCGGCCGCCGCACGCGAGGGGCGCGCGGCCTCCTTGCTGGTCGCTTCCACCAGGCCTGCATGGGGCCGCCGACTGAGCGGCTCCAGCCAGGTAGAACTGCATGAATATGCGGTCATCGGTGACGTGGATCTTGTCGGCTCGGCGGTCGGCGACGCGCTTGCGTCGGGAGCCGAGGCCTACCTTGCGACCGCCGGTGAAGTGCCGTTCTCTCCGGTCGGAGCGATCCTGCGCTACTAGGGGGCGCCTGGCGGGCTTTGGCCGGCCGGCGTCCGCGGCGTCGATAGTGGGCGGTGCCTGCCCGGACACCGCCCGATGAGGGCCCCGGGCCGCGAAGGGTCGGTGACGGCGGCAAGGGCGCAGGGCGGTCGTGTTATCACCTGGCGCTGGACGCCGGCCAAGGTCACTTGGGTCGCTGTGCTGCTGGCGCTCGCGCTGCGTCTCTACATGCTTGCCACGCCGACCCACCTCGGCGGAATCATCGAGTACGACGACGCCGTCTACTTCGGGACTTCGCTC
>JAKAEN010000056.1 GCA_021818355.1 Actinomycetes bacterium
ATCTGCCTCCGGCGTATCCGCATGGTTTCTCCTATCCGAATAGTGGAAATACAGGATGCGCGCTAAAATGAAGTTGTGAACAAGACCAGTGAGCAAGAAGAGCTTCAGAGCGAGCGGTTTCAGGAGGTCGCCGACCTCGTCGAGATGATCCGCCCGGCCGTCCAGTCCGACGGCGGCGATCTTCGGCTGGTGGGCGTGGATGCCGAAGAGGGGATCGTCGAAGTGGAGCTGCAGGGCAGCTGCTCGTCGTGCGCGATTTCATCGGTGACCCTGCAGGCCGGAATCGAGCGCATCATCAAAGGCCGCCTCGAGTGGGTCACCGAGGTGCGTGGTGGTGTGGACGAGTCGATGGACTTCGAGGAGTCCTTCGCCATGGGCCGCGGCGGTTACGTGCCCCGCGGCTACTAAGGCCGTTTGAGCAGGCGAGACGGCACGGGGCTGCCTGGGCGCCGTGCGAAAAACCCGCAACGCCGGTAACCTTTTAGCAAACGTCGGTCCAGGAAAAGGCGATATTTGCGCGCGAAGATCCCACTAGTCAAGTACGCCATAGCGTTCCTTGTTGGCTCGGCTCTTCTGGGTGTCTCCTCCCTCCTGGTGGTGTTCGCCCTGCAGAACTTCAGCGTCCTGAAGGAGCGAGGGACGCTCTCAAGCCCACTCAAGCTGCGACCGCTCGCCGTGCCCACGAAGATCCTGGATTCCCAGGGCAACCTGATGTACCTGGTGCAGAACGGGGAGTACCGTAGCCCGGTTCCTCTGAGTGAGGTTCCACCGATTCTCACGCAGGCCATCCTGGACGTCGAGGATCACACTTTTTATCACCACGGGCCCCTGGACTTGCGCTCGATCGTGCGCGCGCTCATCTCCGACTTCCAGGGCAATGGCCTTCAGGGTGGCTCCACGATCACCCAACAGCTGGTCAAGAACGCCATCCTTACCCCGCAGCGCACCATATCCCGCAAGTTCCAGGAGGCGATCCTCTCCTACCGCCTGTTCGGCCAGATGACGCGCCAGGAGATTCTCGGCCGTTACCTAAACACGATCTACTTTGGCGAGGGTGCCTACGGAGTCCAGGCCGCGGCCCGGACCTTCTTCGACGAGCCCCTCTCGAAGCTGGACATCGCCCAGTCGGCCCTGCTTGCGGCGATGATCGAGAATCCCGCCGGATATGACCCCTTCTACTATCCGCAGGCGGCGCTCTTCCGCAGGAACCTGGCCATCAAGCAGATGCAGGAGTACGGGAGCATCACCGCGGCCCAGGCGGCCAAGGCTCTGGCGGAGCCCCTGCCCAAGACGCCCTTCAGGATCAGCGCCCCCGCTCCGAACGCCTTCGCGACCGAGGTGTTGAACCAGCTGCTCTACTCGCCGCAGTACTCCTTCCTTGGCGGAGATCCCAGCCAGCGCCTTGGATCGCTGCAGACCGGCGGGTACGTGGTCAACACCACGTTGAACCCCACCGATCAGTCCTATGCCGATGCGTCGGTTGCGCGCATAGTCCCCAACACCGGCGGGAAGTACACCGCCGCACTGGTATCCATGGATCCCACCAACGGCAACGTTCTGGCCATCGTCTCCGGCAACCCGGCCAAGGACAGCGGAGGATTCGACGTCGCCACCGGTCTCGGTGGCACCGGCCGTCAGCCTGGGTCTTCGTTCAAGATATTCACCCTGGCCACCGCCCTCGAACAAGGGTACAGCCCCAATGACATCATCGACGGCACCGGGCCCTGCAAGTTCACCGTCCCCGGGACCCAGCCGTTCCCGTACATAGCTCAGAACGCCGAACCCGGATATGGCCTCATGACCATCACCGATGCCACCGCCAACTCGGTGAACTGCGCCTACATACGCCTCGGGATCAAGGTCGGTCTGCAGAACGTCATCAACACCGCCAAGGTGATGGGCATCACCACCCCCCTCACCGCCGTTCCCTCGGCCGTAATCGGCTCCGAAGACGTGACTCCGCTGGAAATGGCCACCGCCTACTCGGTGCTCGCCAACGGCGGCTACCTTCATCCCGCCCGCTTCATTACCTCGATCGACGATTACAAGGGCTCCAAGGTCTACAACCCGCCCATTCAGACGCGCCAAGTGCTATCGCCCAGGGTGGTGGCCGTCGAGGACGCCATCCTGCGCCAGGTCGTCATCCGGGGCACCGGCACCGCCGCGGCCCTTCCTGGGCGGCCGGCGGCGGGCAAGACCGGTACCACCGACCAGTTCACGGACGGCTGGTTCGACGGCTTCACCCCGCAGATGGTCACCACCGTATGGATGGGAGATCCCTCCGGCTCGGTCCCGATGTACGACGTTGGAGGAATCCCGGTTTACGGTGGCACCTACCCGGCGGAGATCTGGCATGCCTATATGAGCCAGGCGCTGGCGGGTCAGCCGGTGGCGCCATTCCCAGCGGTCAACCCGGCCTGGATACCCCCCTCCAAGTTCATCGTGCCCGTGGACGCGCCCGGCTCCATCATGGCGCCGACCACCTCCACGACGTCCACCACCTCGACTACGTCAACCACTGCGCCGACTTCGACGACCGCGGCGGGATCCACCACGTCTGCGCCTGCGTCGCCGTCGACCACTGCCCCCGGAACGTCGGGGACGCCGGTCACCACGCCGCCGTAGGCCAACATCGATTGGCCGCCTGGTTGTCGACGGCCCTGGATTCCGTTAGGGTTGTAAACGATGAGTTCAAAGCGGATCGATGCCGATGTCCGCTAAGGGCATCTCGCTCTCAGAGCGTCAGATAGAGCTTCTGCTTGCCATTTCCGAGCTGTCGACCAAGGCGCACCGCAACAACCTTCGCGTATCACAGGGTCCGGAGGCATCCAACTACCGGGATCGCGCGCAAGAGTACAAGCGCACCAAGGTCAAGCTGGAGGCGATATCGGAGGAGGCTCGCAACCTGGAGGAGGAGCGCGAGTCCCTTGAGCGCGAGCTGGGGTCCTACGAGTTTCAGCTGCGCACCTCGCGCGACCGCCTCGACCACTCCAGCGGAAGCGATTACAAGAGCCTCCCGGCCCTAAGGGCCGAGATCGCCGCCCTGGAGAGCAAGGTCAGCCAGTACACCGAGGAGGAGATCGGTGTCATCGACCAGCTCGAAACGGTAACGAAGCAGCGCGAGTCCCTCGAAGCCGACATGAAGAAGCAGCTACAGGAGGCCCTGGTCGCCAAGGAGTCGCTCGAGGCGCTGCGGCGGGACATAGCGGTGGTCGACGAGTCGCTGCAGGTGGAGGTGGCGGCGCTGCGCGCCCAGCTCGATCCTGAGGTCGCGGCCCTGTTGGAGCGGGTTCCGGCCCAGGTCATCGACAAGGTCGCCTATGTCGTCGGCCAGGCGTGCTCAGGTTGCAGGCTGAGGATCTCCTCGATACTCCTCGACCAGATAAAGCGCTTCCCCTCGGACGCGCACTACTGCGAGGAGTGCGGAAGGCTCCTGCTTCCCAACGGCCCGCGGGCGGGTTGAGGCGAGGGTGGCGCAGGGAGCCGCCCTGTAGGCGGGGTTCTGTCTGGCCCTTTTAGGGGCCGCGGTGGCCATCCATCTAAGCGGTCTACCAGGAGCTTCCAGGCCTCGGCCTGGCGACGGGCCGCCGATCACTCCTATTTGACCTTGCTTCGGGTGGGGTTTGCCAAGCCGGCGAGTCGCCCCGCCGCTGGTGCGCTCTTACCGCACCTTTTCACCCTTGCCCCCAAAGGGGCGGTGTCTTTTCTGTTGCACTTTCCGTCAGGTCGCCCTGCCTCGTGCGAGCACCCTGCCCTGTGAAGCCCCGACCTTCCTCGAGCCTTGCGGCCCGCGGCCACCCGGACCACTCCCTGCGCCACTATCCAGAATAGCCGTCCGGAGTCCACGCCCGGGGGCCCGGCGAGGCCTCGTATGAGAGTGGCCATGTGCTGCCGATGAGAGTTCACTCAGGTTGGCCGTGCACCGTGACCAGGCCAAAGATGCGGCGTTAACATCATCATCACGACGGCCCGGCTCTCTGGCGGAGCTGGGCGCCGTTATCCGGGTGCGAGAGCGCCGGATGGAGTATCGACCGGCGAAAGGCGAGAAGAGATGATCGCAAAGTTCCTGAAGGCCAAGACCGCGGTTGCCGCCGCGTCGGCCGTCCTGATGACAAGCACAGCGGCGGCCGCCGCGACCGGGTCCCTCCCGGGCTCGTTGCAGCACTTGATGTCGCTCACCGCGGCGAGCGTGGGGATCGGCCTGCCGAGTGGCGGCTCACCGGATGTCCAGCAGGTGATCGAGCAGCCTTCGACCAACCAGGTCACCACGACGACCGCGGCGTCTGCTAGCACCACCTCCACCACGGATTCCAGCCCCGACACCACCGCGGTCACCTCGACCACGCTGCCGAATTCGCTCACCGTGGTTACGCCGAATCCCACCGTCGTTACGAACTACTCGGACGATCATGAATCCACCGCCACCGAGTGCGAGCACGAGCAGGAGGGCACGACCACTACTGCGGCGACCTCAGGCGGCAGCTGCGCGACGACCACCACGATGGCCCCGACCACCGAAGGGGATCACTCGAGCAGCTCGGACGGTGGGGACAGCACCGATCATTCGACCACGACGTCGACCACCTCGACCACCGTGGCCACTTCGACGACCCAGGCCAATCAGCCCAACAGCAACCAGCAGTCGACGAGCACAACCTCAGGCGGTTCGGACAACTAAGTCCTGTCACCAGGCTGCCCGCCATGGCCCTTCGCGGGCTGTGGCGGGCATTGCCGTTTCAGGCCTGCTGGGCGGCATCCTTTGCCAGGGATTCGCTTCGGGCCTCGGCGGCCATCCCTGCAAGGCGCTCGGCCAGCGCCGGATCGCCGAGGCTTAGTATGCGCGCCGCCAGATAACCCGCATTCGTGGCGTTGTCTATCGCCACGGTTGCCACCGGCACTCCGCGTGGCATCTGCACGATCGAGAGCAGCGAGTCGAGGCCGCTCAGATGCCGGAGAGCGACCGGCACGCCGATCACGGGCAGAGTCGTGGAAGACGCTATCATTCCCGGCAGGTGGGCAGCGCCACCCGCCCCGGCAATGATGACTTTGACGCCCGCATCCCGTGCGCTCCTGGCGAACTCGAACATCTCCGCCGGGGTGCGATGCGCCGAGAGGATCCGGATCCGGGAGGAGACCCCCAGGGCATCCAGCACCTCCTTGGCCTTGGTCATGACCGCCAGGTCGCTGTCGGATCCCATGGCGATAACCACCGGGACGTTCTCGGCTTCGTTGCCCACTTCCTCTCCTTCCATTGCTTCTCCGGGCCGCGAGGCCCTGCTCAGCTCCCCGCTCGCACCGACAGCGCAGCAGCGGCTCCCTCGCGCGCGATTTCCAGGGCGGCTTCGGCCGAGTCGGCCAGCGCCGTGACGTGGCCCAGCTTGCGCCCCTTGCGATAAGACTTGTGATATAGGTGCGGGCGGGCGCCGTCAACCTCCAGGACGGGTGCCAAGCCCGCCACCAGGTCAACAGGATCCGGCGGTCCGAGCAGGTTCGCCATCGCCGCCGCGGGCGCCACCAGATCGGTGGGGCCGAGCGGAAGGTCCATCACCCCGCGCAGATGGTTCTCGAACTGGGAGACCCGGCATCCTTCTATGGTCAGGTGCCCCGAGTTGTGCGGCCGGGGGGCGAGCTCGTTGATGAGGACCTCACCGTTGACGACGAACATCTCGATCGCCAGCATCCCGACCGAGCCGACCGCTTCGGCGATGCGCCGTCCGTAGCCGAGGGCGGTCTCCTCGATGCACTCGCCGAATCCGGACGGCGCCCACACCTCGTTGCACACCGAGTCAAGCTGCACCGTGCGAAGCACCGGGTAGAGGGCGATCTCGCCGGAGCGGGAGCGGGCCACCAGCACCGCCAGTTCGGCCTCCAACTCCAGCTTCGGCTCCACGATCAGCTCGAAGGAGCCGGGCAGGCGCGAAAGGAGCGACTCCAGGTCATCGGCGTTCTCCAGGTAGAAGACGCCCCTGCCGTCGTAACCTCCGTGAGCGGCCTTGGCGACGGCAGGAAAGCCGGTGCCCTCCACCGCCTCGCGGAGCTGCCCCGAATCGAGTGCTATCACGAATTCGGGGGACGGTATCCCTTGTGCCTGGAGCATTTCCCGCTGGCGTGCCTTGTTGGCGCTCATTCGCAAGGTTTGCGCCGAGGGGAACACCTTGGCAGCCGCGCCGGGAATCGCTTCCAGGATGGCGGGATCCACCAGTTCGTGGTCGAAGGTGACGAGGTCGCAGGTGTCGACAAAGGCGGCCACGCCTTCGCGGTCGAAGCCTTGCACCCTGTGCACCTCGGAGCAGATGGCGGTGGCCGACTCGTCGCTCTCCAGAGCGAGGAGGGCGAAGGAGACTCCCAGTGAGGCCCCGGCCTGGATCATCATCTGTGCGAGCTGCCCGCCGCCGACGATACCGATCTTCATGGATTCCTCCTGCGCCCGCACCAGGGGCGCGCAACTAGGTCTAGAAATGGACGGCGCTCAGCTCGGGGATGGACTCCCGCGAAAGATCCTTGGCCTCCCGCCAGGCCTCCCGCCGTTCCCGCCAGGCGGTTCCGCCGCGTGGAGTCCGCGGGGAGACGATCGTCGGCGATCGCCGCACGGAAGCGGAATACTCCGCCAAGGTGGCGCCGGCCAGCTGGGCGTGTGCCAGAAGGGCGGCACCCTGGGTGGACGCCTCGGTGCTCTCGAAGAGCTCCACCTCGATCCCGCAGGCGTCGGCAACCATCTGGACGAAGGCGCTGTTTTGGCACATTGCGCCGTCGACACGCAGGCGTTCGATCTCATGCCCGGTGTCTGCAACCGTGGCCTCGGCCAGGTCCGCGGCGATCTGTGCCACGGCGTCCAGCGTGGCGGCGACGATGTCGGCCGCGGTTGTGGAGAGGTCCAGGCCGGTGATGACCGAACGCGCGCCGAAGTCCCACTCCGGCGTGCCCAGCCCCACATTGGCGGGCACGACGCGAAGCCGGCTGTGAGAGCGGAAGTCGGGATCGCAACGGTTGGCGTCATCGAAGGAGCGCAGGATGCCGGTTCCCATCAACCAGTTGACCATGGATCCGGTGGCCAACGCGATCGCCTCGCTTCCCCAGACGACGGTGGTGCCCTGGCTGTAGGCGACGATGGGAAAGGTCCCGTTCGGCTGGCGTTTGGTATCCGGAGGAGGATCCACCCCGAGGGCCTGGTCGAGCATGGTTCCGGTGCCGAAGGTGACCTTGGCCTGGCCCTTCGAGAGGCACCCCAGGCCGAGCAGCGAGGCCTGCTGGTCGCCGGCCATTCCCAACACCGGGATGCCGCCCAGCGCGTGTCCGAAATCACCCGCGCTAGGCAGCACCTTGGGAAGGATGCTGGCGGGCAGGCCCAGCTCGGCGAGGACCGCCTCGTCCCAGGAAAGGTCGACGTTCTGGATGAAGCCGGTCATGGCGGCGTTGGTGTGGTCGGTCGCATGCACCTGTCCACCGGTGAGCTGCCAGAGCACGTAGCTGTCGAGGGTCCCGAAGCGCAGCTCGAGGCGTTCCTCCTCGGGCACCAGGCTGGTCAGGAAGGCGGCCTTGGTCGCGCTCTGGTTGGGGGCGATTGAGATGCCCTTCGCGGCCAGCGCCAGGCACATGGGCGCCGTGCGCAGGTCCATCCAGGAGAGGATCGGGCCAACCGGCTCGCCATCGCTCCTCCACATCGCGGTGGTCGCGCGTTGATTGGTTATGGCTATCGCCGCGGGACGGGCCTCGGCCAGCGCTGCGTCACAAACCATCTCGATGGCCGCCGTAACCGCGCCGGCGTCATAGTCCACGAAGTTCGGCACCGGGGTGCGGGCGGGCAGCGGAGCGCTCCAGGACGAGCCGATCGAGAGCTGCTCGTTCACGAGCGAGCCGCGGATGCTGGAGGATCCTACGTCGATGGATAGCACCAAGCGGTCCGGCATCGCAACCCTTTCGCCGACGGGAAAATGCTAGCGTCCGCCCTGCAGGGCGGAGGAGCCTGGAAGCTCTCGTTCCAGATCGGCCCGGAACCTGGCCAGGGATTCGTCGGATTCCTGCTGGGAGAGGCCGAGGCGTTCGGAGAGCCGCGAGGCTACCATGGGGGCCAGTTCCATGGCGGCGTGCGCGTCGAGAATCCCGACCCGTAGCCTTCGCAGCAGCACGTCGCTGACGGCGAGGGCGTCCTCCCGGGCCACGAAGTAGTCGATCTCCCCTGCGGAGAGGCGCCAGCTGCCCGATATCTTCTCCTCGCCGGCCGATTCCATGAACTCGCGGGTGGAGGCGGCCGCGGAGCCGTAGCGCGCGAAGAGGGTTGCCTCCTGCCTGGAGGCCGGAACCGCGCCGGGATTGACGTCGAGGGGCAGCTTGGCGCTGACGCTTGTGGTCTTGCGCCCGGCCTGCCGGTCGAGGGCGTCGATGGCGTCGGCGCCCATCTTGCGGAAGGTGGTCAGCTTGCCGCCGACGACCGAGATGACTCCCCGGTCGCTCGTGATCACCCGATGGCGACGGGAGAGATCCTTGGTCCGCTCCGGGGTGGGCTTGGAAGGATCGACGTCGGCGACCAAAGGGCGCACACCAACCCAGGCACCGGAGACCTGCTCGCGCCGGAGAGGCGCCACCAGGCTGGCGCTCGCCGCCTCCAACAGGTAGGTGATGTCCTTCTCGGTCGTCGCCACCTGTTCCTCGCCAAGGTCAGTATCCGTTGTGCCGACGTAGGTGTAGTCGTTCCAGGGCAGCACGAAGATGGTGCGGTTGTCTCCGGGCACGGGCAGGACGGCGGCGGTCTTGGCCGGCAGGGCGGATTGGGGGAGCGCTATATGCACACCCTTTGCCGGCCGGATGGAGAGCGAGGATGCGTCCAGGAACTTGGCCGCCGCGGTGCCGGTTGCGTTGATCACGGCCCGCGCCCGGATCTCGAATCCCTCGCGCGTCGAGGCGTCGTCACCGGAGTATGCGCCTTTGGCCGCCACTGCCCGAACCTTGCCATCGGCCCCATCGGCCAGCGCCTCGACGGAGAGGTAGTTGACGGCAACGGCGCCGGCCCGGCGTGCGGCGGCTATGACCGCCAGGACCAGGCGCACGTCGTCGCACCAGGCGTCGGGATAGACGAAGGCCGAGGCCACCTTGGATGCATCCAGGGAGGGGAGCATCGACTTGGCGTCGGCGGAGCCGATCCGCCTGTGGCGGCGATGGATGCGGAAGCCGCCGGTCAGGTCGTAGCCCCACAGCGCCATGGAGTAGGTGGTCGCGTAGGAGAAGTCGAGCGCGCCGTTGCGCCGGGGGAGGGGAATCACGAACTCGAGCGGGGAGACCAGGCTGGGCGCTGCGCGCATCAGGATTGAGCGCTCCGCAAGGTTCTCATAGACGAGACGTATCTCTCGCTGGGCAAGGTAGCGGAGGCCACCGTGGATCAACTTCGAAGAGGCGCTGGACGTGCGCGAGGCGAAGTCGCCGGCTTCCACCAGCGCGGCACGGTAGCCGCGCGTCACCGCCTCGAGGAGGGCACCCGCACCGGTGATGCCTCCACCGATAACGACGACGTCGAACTCCTCGTTGCGCAGGCGCTCGAGGTCGGCTGCTCTTGACTCGGGGAGTAGGGCCACGCATTCTCCTTCCAGAACCGCACAGTCAACCCTAATGGCTATTGAATTGGCAGCTAGCAGGCAGGATGTAGTGGCGGACGGTCGAGCGCGCGCACGAGCCCATAGAATGCCGGGTGTTCCTACAACGATTAGTCGTAGTGAACGGTTGTTGATTGGTAACGGGAAACTGGGAACATGAAAGCTCCGGCCGAGCTGGTTGAACTTTTCAGGTCGAACGGCAAGAAGGTGACTCCGCAGCGGGAGAGGATCTTCCACATCCTGCACGGCAACTCGGCGCATCCCAGCGCCGAGGCGGTCTTCGCGCGCCTGAGCGCGGAGATGCCCACCGTTTCGCTCAAGACCGTCTATCAGACCTTGGCCGAGCTGGTCGAGATGGGGGAGCTGCAGGCACTCGACCTCGGGATGGGTGCCACTCGCTTCGACCCCAACGGCCTCCCGCATCATCATCTGCTCTGCACCCGGTGCAGGAGGATCGAGGATGTGGAGTTGGCGGTGCCCGACTTCCAGGAAGTCCTTTCGTACGGACCCGGCTTCGCGGTAGAGTCTGTCGAGCTGACCGTGCGCGGAATATGTTCAAGCTGCCAGGAAGTCCAAGCCCAAGGCGGCCCCAGGGCCGAATCCCAAACCGATCAGCGGCAAGGCAACCAGCACGCGCGCAAAAGAGGAGGCAATGATGCCTGAATTGAAGGGAACCAAGACCGCCGAGAACCTCAAGGAGGCTTTCGCGGGCGAGTCCCAGGCCAACCGTCGTTATCTGTACTTCGCCCAGAAGGCCGATGTCGAGGGCTACCCGGACGTCGCCGCGCTCTTCCGCTCGGTCGCCGAGGGTGAGACCGGCCACGCCTTCGGGCACTTCGACTTCCTGGCCGACGGCGTCGGCGACCCTGTGACCGGCGTGGCGGTGGGTTCCACCGAGGACAACCTCAAGTCCGCCATCGAGGGTGAGACCTACGAGTACACCGAGATGTACCCCGGCTTCGCCCGCACTGCCCGCGAAGAGGGCTTCGACGAGATCGCCCAGTGGTTCGAGACCCTTGCCCGTGCCGAGAAGAGCCACGCGGGGCGCTTCACCCAGGGGCTCGAGTCGATCGCCTGACCCATTGGTCTCCGCGCGGCCCGCGCGGACGAAAGCGCGAGGCCGGGAGGGCGCCAGCCCAGCCCGGCCTCTCCGGTTCCAGGAGATGAGATGACGGTCACCTACAACCCGGCCGACGCCAAGTACTTCGACGAGCTCGACTTCCGGCAAGAGCTCAACCGCGTCTACGACCTCTGCCACGGTTGCCGGCTGTGCATATCCCTTTGCCCCTCGTTCCCGACGCTCTTCGATCACATCGACTCCCACGATGGGAACGTCGACGCGTTGACGCGCGCCGAGCAGGACCAGGTGGTGGACGAGTGCTACCAGTGCAAGCTGTGCTATGTGAAGTGCCCGTACGTGCCGCCGCACGAGTGGCAGCTCGACTTTCCGCGCCTCATGCTCCGCGCCAAGACCATCCGCAAGCGCGAGGGCGGAGCCAGCCTTCCGGAGCGCCTCTCGGACGAGGTCATGGGGCGCACGGATCTGATCGGGGCGGCCTCGGTGGCGCTCTCCCCGGTCGCGAACAAGATGATCGACGTTGCCAACGGCGCCTCGCGCAAGGCGATGGAGGCGACTCTGGGAATCGCCTCCCAGAGGGTCTTGCCGCCCTATGCGCGGATGCGCTTCTCCACCTGGTTCAAGCGGCGCGAGCGCCCGTTCGTTCGCAACCGCAGGGCCTCGGTGGCTCTCTTCGCCACCTGCAACGTCGAGTACATGGCTCCGGAGATCGGCAAGGCGGCGGTCGCCGTCTACGAGCACAACGGAGTCTCCTGCTCGCTCCCGAGCGGAGCCAAGTGCTGCGGAGCCCCTTGGCTCCACGCGGGAGAGGTGGACAAGTTCAAGCAGGCCGCGGCGCACAATGTCAAGGTGTTGGCGGCCGAGGTGAGGGCGGGCCGCCAGGTGGTTGTCCCACAGCCGACCTGCGCCTACGTGATAAAGAAGGACTATCCCCTCTACCTGGGGACCAAGGCTGCGGAGGAGGTGGCGGCCGCTACATTCGACACCTCGGAGTATCTCTTCAATCTCTATCGCGCGGACAAGGGGTCCTTCGCGACCGACTTCCAGGGCGAGGTGCCCGCGGAGATCGTCTATCACGCTCCCTGCCATCTTCAGGCCCAAAACGCCGGGTTGAAGAGCCGCGATCTCATGAAGCTCACCGGAGCCAAGGTTTCCGTGGTCGCAAAGTGCTCAGGAATCGACGGCACCTGGGGCTACCGGGCCAAGAACTACCGTCTGGCCAAGACGGTCGCCAGCGGCCTGGCCAAGGCGCTGGACAAGACCCCGCAGGCGCAGCTGTCGGGGGATTGCCATCTTGCCAACACCGCGATCACCGAGGAGACCTCCCGGCCTGTCGACCATCCGATGGTGACCATGGCCCGCGCCTATGGGCTCGAGATCTCCTGAGAAGTTAGGAAAGATACGACCATGCCTTCAGCATTGACCCTGAACGACATCGCCGACCTGCGCGAATACGAGCGCGAGCGCGAGGATTTCCGGCGGCGGATAATCACCTTGAAAGAGATCCGGCGCGTCAACCTGGGCCCGATCATCTCCATGACCTTTGAGAACCGGGAGACGATCCGCTTCCAGATCCAGGAGATGGCGCGCGCCGAGAAGATGAGCACCGATGCCCAGATCCAGGAGGAGCTCGAGGTCTACAACCCGCTCATTCCCGGACCGGGCCAGCTCTCGGCGACACTCTTCCTGGAGCTGACCAGTAAGGACCAGCTCATGGAGTGGCTTCCCAAGCTGGTTGGCATCGAACAGTCCTTGGAGGTGGTGATCTACACCCCGGAAGGTGACATAGAGGTTCCCTGCCAGGTGGAGGAGGCGCACAAGGAGCAGCTCACGCGTCCCGATGTCACCGCC
>JAKAEN010000309.1 GCA_021818355.1 Actinomycetes bacterium
AAGGAAGTACTCGTGCCCCTTGCCCGAGGAGCCGAGGAGATTGCAGCGCCAGGTGGTGATGACCCGCGGGAAATTGGCCGGATCATCAGGGTCTTCGGCCGCGAAGTGGAGCCTGCCGGCCTTCAACTCAGCGGCGACGTATTCCGCCGGAGCCATGCCTGAGCTGAGTGCGTCCTCGGCCAAGTCGAGGGGGTTCCTGTCGAACGAGGGGTGCGACGGCAACCATCCCTGACGAGCCGACGAGAGATAGAGATCGGCCATGGTCATGCCCGCCAGGACGCCCTCCGCGAGCGGGCTGGCGAGCGAGTCGGCGGAGGTGCCCTCGTAGCGCCATTGGTCGGAGGCGAGGTACCAGAAAGGAGTGGAGACCATCTGCCTGGGGGGCCGCACCCAGTCCAAGCCGAAGGCGAGCGTCGACCAGCCGGTGAACGGACGGACCTTCTCCTGGCCCACATAGTGCGCCCACCCTCCGCCGTTCACGCCTTGACACCCACCCAAGAGGAGGAGGGAGAGAAATGAGCGGTAGATCTGGTCGGAGTGGTACCAGTGGTTGGTGCCCGCGCCCATGGCGATCATCGAACGCCCTCTGGACAATTCGGCGTTGCTCGCAAACTCCCGGGCCACCTTGATGGCGGCCTCGGCGGGGACACCTGTCACACGCTCCTGCCAGGCGGGCGTGGCGGGCTCCTCGGCGTCAGCATAGGAGTCGGGCCAACGGCCGGGGAGCCCTGGCCGCACCACGCCGTATTGGGCCATGGCCAGGTCAAACACGGTAGTGACCACGTGACCGCCCAGAGTTACCGTCGGCACACCGCGCCTCATGATCGCCCCATCGCCGGTACGGTCGAAGCGGGGAAGCAGCACCTCGGCCTGGCCCCGGCCGGGCGCGTCTAAGGCGGAGAGCGCCGGCCTGGTGTCGCCCAGGTCAAGGTTCCACTTGCCCTCGCCCTCCTGCGACCAGCGGAAACCGAGCGAACCGTTGGGGACACGCGGCTCCCAAGATTCCTCGTCCAGGACTACCGTCTTCCATCGGTCCTCGTCCGTGCTCTCACCCGCCGCCATGTCGGCGGCGGTGAGGAAGTGGTCGGGCACCCAAGCGCCGTCCTTCTCGCGCAGCTTGATCAGGAAGGGCAGATCCGTATAGGTGCGGGCGTAGTCCTGGAAGTACGGAACCTCACGGTCCCTGTAGAACTCCGTCAACATCACATGTCCCATGGCCAGCGCCAACGCCGCGTCCGTGCCCGGCGCGGGGGAAAGCCACACGTCGGCGAACTTGGTGTGGTCGGAGTAGTCGGGGGAGACCACCACCACCTTCTGCCCGCGATAGCGCGCCTCGGTCATGAAGTGGGCGTCTGGGGTCCGTGTGATGGGCAGGTTCGTGCCCCAAAGGATCAAGTACGAGGCGTTCCACCAGTCGGCCGATTCGGGAACGTCGGTCTGGTCTCCAAATACCTGGGGCGAGGCGATTGGCAGATCCGCGTACCAGTCGTAGAAGGAAAGGATCGTCCCTCCTATCAAGGAGTAGAAGCGGCTCCCGGCTGCATAGGATGCCATCGACATGGCCGGGATGACCGTGAAGCCTGCCGTGCGATCCGGGCCGTAGCGGTCGATGGTGTGAACGTGCGCGGCGGCCATCATCTCCAGCACCTCGTCCCATTTGGCGCGCACGAACCCACCACGGCCCCGGGCGCTCTTGTACCTTCGGGAGGAGTCGGGGTTTTCGACGACGGCCTCCCAGGCCTGTACAGGATCGCCGGTACGGCCCTTGGCGCGGCGATACTCATCCAACAGTTCGCCTCGCACATAGGGATAACGCACGCGGGCCGGCGAATAGGTGTACCACGAGAAGGATGCGCCCCGTGGACAGCCACGGGGTTCGTACTCCGGAGAGCCGGGGCCAACCGATGGGTAGTCGGTCGCCTGGTTCTCCCAAGTGATGATGCCATCCTTGACGAAGATGCGCCACGAGCAGGAGCCCGTGCAGTTCACGCCATGAGTGGAGCGAACCACCTTGTCATGACGCCAGCGGTCGCGATAGAACTCCTCGGCCTGCCGTCCACCCTTTCGATGAAGCTCCCTCAGGTCTTGCGAAGTCTCGCCGCGCTGGATATGGCGTGCCGCCCTGACAAGGCCGGAATCGCCAAGGCCACCGGTGGATTCGACTCCGGGCGTTCTCTTCATATGCGCCGATCCTTTGCTTTTCAGTTCCAGCCGCACAGCCAAATTGCCTAGGGCATCTTTTTTCTAGCCTGCGCTGAAATTACTATATTCATTGGTGGCGGTGAAAATCAGGCCCAATCTGCGCTATCGCCAACGAGCCGGAGCTCTCGGCGGCGGCGCAGCCAGCGCACGGCATGGTCGGGGCTCATGGAGATGACCCCGGACCTATACGGCGAGCGCCCGGGGCGCTGGGGCATTAATGGAGAACCAAACCTCGTGCAAATCGCAGTCGCACTCGGAAGAGTTGAACCGATGCTATCGCAGCTCGATGGATCGACGTAGCCAAGTTCGTGCCGCAATTTGCATCTGCCGGCAGCGCGCAGGTCCCATCACGCCCGAGCGCACCGCCGCTCGGCCGCTCCCGGCGGTGCGGCCAAAGCGCACGGTATTGGCTTCGTCGAGACCCAGGCCGAGGGAAGGCGCGTACCTCGCCGCCTGGCGGTGCGGACCAAAAGCCGCAGGCCACTTGCC
>JAKAEN010000057.1 GCA_021818355.1 Actinomycetes bacterium
GAGGACCGCCGTGGCCAGTTGGCCCGGGCACGCAGAGGAGGCTGGTCTGACGGAGCCTCAGACAAGACGGATCGCCGCCCACCACACGCTGCTGTAGCCCGACGGGGCGCTCTCCAGACAGCGCGCCGCCAGGTTCGCGCCGCCGCGATGCGCCACGCGGACCTCGTGGACCAACTGAGGAGCCGGCGCCCCGATGACATCCACAACGGCGGCCTGCCCCTGAAGCCACCATCGGGCCACGTCGATGGCCGCCCCCCTCAGCACGCGCGGATGAGATGCTCAGCTTCAAGCCGCTTCGCTACCACCGTTGGCCACTTTCTCGGTCCGGATGCAACGGCCCGATTCTGCATCTCGGCTTGGACTCGTTTCTGGGGGGCCCGCCAGGGTCAGACGTGACCACTCGGCCATCGTTGCGCCTGGACTTCGTCCCTCTTCTTCGCACCCCGAGACACGTCGAGCCGCCTACCGGCGGCCCGCGAAGTCTTGGTTGGTTTGGTCGGGACGGCGGGATTCGAACCCCCGACCCCCTGAACCCCATGGCGGAAAAGGGGTCTGGGAGACCCTCGGAGCCGGCCGGAGCTACAAGCCGATCAAGAGCCCCACAAGGAGCTGAAGTCCATTGTTCTGTGAGGAGTTACGAAAACGCTAGACGGCGCTCCTCGGAGACGCCCGGAGACCCGTAGCAACCAATGGGTCTCCCAAATGTGGACAATATTGTGGACAGGACAATGAGACGCAAGAACGACGCATATGCCATCGGTATCTACAAACTGCAATTCGCGCCGGTGAAGTGTTGAAGGAACACAGAGGCACGGCAAGGCCCGTAGAGAAGATCTGCCGCTTTCTCCAGACGGCCACCGCCAGATTCCGTTCAGAGCCACTTGGGTTTCGACTGACCTCCGCAAGCAACGTCTCGACGATTAGTGCGCCGTGTGGAACCGCGTATCGCGTTGGCGATAGATGTTGTTGTAAGCGCAGGTGGGGATCAGGCGACCATCGGCCGCCGGCACCGACACGCAACAGGAGGCGATCCGCTCCAGATCGAAGTTCTCGTCGTCCATGTGGGAGCTGATGTAAATGGTTTTGATCTGGTGTTCTGCGATCTTCTGTCGGGCTTGGTAGCTGATCGGTGCTGACGGGTACAGAGCACGGAGCAGTCTCCGCAGTGCTGCAAGAACCTGATGATCCAATTTGGTCGGGTCCGCACGACCCCACATCTCGTTGACCGCGTCGCCCAGGATCTCCTCCGTCTGCAGTGTCGGCTCCATGTAGAAGCTGCCTTCCAGCAGGTGCCACATGCGTTCCGAAGAAAGAAACCGCCTCAGAGGCACGGTTTGCCCGGCATCCAGCTTCAGGAGATAGCACTGTGAGTAACAGAGCGGATGCGCGCACGGGGACGGCATGAAGTCTTCCTGGGCGATCTCTCGGTTGTCGGCGGCAATCGCAGCGATGATGTCGGGTGTGGTGAGGCGAGTAGAACGATCGAATACGGTCCTTGCCTGGCCCGTATAGGTGACGGTGTGAATCTGGGAGCTGACGATGAAGTCGCTTTCCAAAACGTACCTGACAATCTCCCCGATCTCTGTGTCGTTGACTCCGGCCATCACGACGGTGAGAAGCGTCGTTGTCAGTTTGTGTTCGTCCAGAAGCCTGAGGATCTCGAGCTTCTCGTCCAACAGGTTGCGACCGGCGCTGACTCGGTACGGCTGCTCGTGAAAGGAGTTGAAGGAAAGGACAATCCTCGCCTCCAGCTCGGCGAGTCGTGAAAGCAGCTCCGGATCTTCGCGCAGCCGCAGGCCGTTCGTACTGACTGTGATCCTGTGTATGCCTGCTTGGCGGCACATCTCGACCAACTCGCAGAATTGTGGATGCAACGTCGGTTCGCCACCGGTGAAGTTGATGATCTGCATGTTTGGGTCGTGGCGGTGAATCACCTCGAGGATTCTGGCAAATTCGTCCTTGGCCATGAAGAACGAATCCTGTCGTCGATTGAGTGTGTAGCAGACGGGGCAGTCAAGGTTGCACGCGCTGGTGATCGAAACCACGGGCAGGTACATCCGCTGCTGGTGGGCTGTGCAGAAGCCGCAGTCTAGCGGGCAACCATCGACCTGGGTTGTCATCCTCTCCTTCGGAGCGGTCGCCGGAGACGCGAAGGACATGGTGCGGTGGTACCAATCCGCATCGCCACTGACCAGGCCTGTCCGTTGGCCGTGAAGAGGACATTCCTTCTGCATGAAGACTTTGCCGTCGCTCTCGAAGAGGAGAGCTGGAACCGCGCGGCCACATTCGAAACAGACGCTCTGCGTGGTCTTGATCTGTCTCATGCCCACCACTTTTCTCCATCAACGGGGAGACTGGGTCCGGTGCCACTGTTCTCGAGCGTGAGCACCTCGCACTTCATACTATTGACTCCAGCCATCGGACGGCATCAACAATCGCAGTCACGCAACGTTCTACCTGTGCTCGAGTGACAACCAGGGGCGGTTCGAGCTTGAGGACCTGCCAGGCGTGCACGCATGTCTGGGTGAGTATCCGCTGGTCGAAGAGACGTTTCATTATCAGCTGCGCAACCATGTTTCTTCCGGCAAAATCGGGGACGTCGAGGTTGTCCCACTGAAGCTGTGGGTGATCCACGGCTGCAAACTCGATACCAATCAACAAGCCGCGCCCACGGATGGCCTTGACCAACGGGCTGCCGCCTACAGACTGCCGCAAGCAGTCAAGCAGGTAGGCGCCTTCCTCGTCGACATGAGCCAGTAGTTCTGGGGCGCTCAGACCATCAATGGCCGCTAACGCGGCGCGGCATGAGAGGGTGTTCCCGCCAAAGGTCGAGTGATGGCTCTCGCAGCGAGAGTAGGTACCGTAGGCGCGGTCATAGAGCTCGCGTCTGGTTACGTAGGCGCCAATGGGCATCATCCCGCCACCCAACGCCTTCGCGAGGGTGAATATGTCGGGGATTACCCCTCCGGACTGGAAAGAGAACAGACTCCCGGTGCGTCCCATGCCGGTTTGGATCTCGTCGAGGACCAAGAGAGTGCCGGCGCTTTGGCAGAGCTCCGCGGCATGCTTGAGAAAACCGTCTTCCGGCAGGCGAATGCCCCCTTCGGCCTGAATCGGCTCGACGACAAACGCGGCGCATTCGTTGGCATTGAGGGCCTCACCGAGGGCTTCCAGGTTGTTGAAAGGGATCTTCACACAGTTGCGCAAGAGGGGCTCGAAGGGTTCTCGAAACGGACCGCTCTCCATCAAGCTCAGGCTGCCGAGTGTCGTGCCGTGATAGGCATTCTCGCAGTAGACGATCGTCGGGCGGCGGGTGCAGGCCCTTGCGAGCTTCAGGGAGCCTTCGACGGCTTCGGTTCCGCTGTTGCTGAGGAAGACATGATTGAACGTCGGACCGGCGAGCACCGTCAACGCCTCAGCCAGTTCGCCCATGTGCGGGCTTGCAGCGATACCGTAGATCCATGGCAGTTCCTGCCCAAGCGCTTCAGTGACGGCCTCGATGACCGCAGGGGAGTTGTGACCCAGGTTGAATGTCCCGCTGCCGGAGAAGAAGTCCAGGAACTCCTGCCCCCTGTCATCCCACAGGGAGCACCCCGAAGCACGGACGAACCTGGCGTCCATGCCCGTCAGTTCTAGAAGCTGCACCAGCACGGGGTTGACGAGGTCCTTGTACGACTGGAAGCCTCTCAGCATGACGCTTGGCTCGAGAGACTCGGCGTTCGTCCAAACCGTGCCAGCCAAAGGGATCGTACCTGTTTCATGCCCAGCACGAGCCAGAGCAAGAACGCGACGAACAGAAATTCGGTCAGCTCCTCCCAGGCATCTGCCCAGAGTGGGTTCGCCGAGTAGCCCCAGTAGATCAGAAATCGCATGAGCCCGAAGGCCAGGGGCCCCAGGCCCATGGCCAATAGAATCTTGGAGCAGTGGAAGCCCTTCTCTCGCGATAGAAGAAGGACTCCCCACGCGGCGATGAAGAGAGGTATGGCTAGTAGGGGACAGAGGCGGACCTCGAAGAGCTGAGGCACGAGAGGGTGACCGAACAGGACATCGTCCCCGAAGACAGCGCCGTGGACGAACCGAAATCCCGGTTTCGCGGTGAGGAGCATGAGAGCGAGCACGGCGGCGGCCGGCGGAACGAAGAGGAAGACTCGATACAAGGTGCAGCGCACCTGCTGGTGCTTGTAGCACTGCCCGCAGGTGGCGAGCAGCGCACACCGTTCGCCCGGTGCAGAGAACCTGATCACGCGGCTGTCCAAGGCCTCCATGAACGCGTAACAGATGAGGCCGAACGCCACCAACATGCCGTAGGAGTGGAGGTACTCCCACAGGCGGCTTTGATCGTTGAAAAAGACGAAGTTCACGGCGCAGGCGTTTTCGCCCAGGAAGAACGCGATCATGGATCGCCTCAAGGCGGTGAGGTCCGCGTCCCGGAATTTCCAGAGCAAGACGACCGGGACCAGTGCCAGAACCTCATAGAGTGGTTTCAACCCAAAAGCAACGGCGCAGATGACCAATTGGTCGAGCAGGGAAAACTCCTGCCGAGGGACCATGCTGATTGCTTCGCGAGGCTCGCTCCGAGTGCCGCCAGCGAGGCACAAGCCGCCTTTCGAAACCTGCGCCCAGCCGTCCAATCCGCCGACAACGCTGACGGCCTGAGGGAAGCCGGACCGACGCAAGGTGTCAACTGCTCGGGCGCTCGCTACGCCCACGTTGCATACGACCATGATCGCGGCGGCGCCCTTGAGCTGGTCACGCCACACGCCGTTTGGCTCCGCGGAAAAGGTCTTGTAGGGGATGTTCACCGCGCCCTGGATATGCGCCGCCTCGAAAGCCTCCCTAGAGCGAACGTCCACAAGCACCCAGTCTGCGGCGCTAGAGGTCATGCCCTGCTCGGCTTGGCGAGGGCCGATTGAAGGGCCTCGCCAAAGCGCCAGCCAGAAGAGAAGAGGGGGCAGGATCAAGCCTGCCAGGACGGCCCAGAACACCAACGGGTTCAGCCTCGCACCATTCATGGTTCCCCCATCACGGTGAGCCGGCCAGCTTGCGTTCAACGACACGGGTCAAGCTCTCAACGGTAAGGTAGGCAAACAGCTCTTGTCGCCGGACCGGTTGGCGTGCGGCCGCGTCGGCCAATGCTGGCAGGAGCGGGACGAGGCCGGCGATCTCTTCGGCATCGAGGTATTCACTCTTGCGAGCCAGCTCTGACTTGTCAGGGCGCAAGACGCGGTTGAGCGCCGGATCCCGGATGGGGACGTCGAACTCCCTCTCCAGCGAGAAGAGAACGTCCAAGAAGTCCAGGGAGTCCATTCCAAGGTCCTGGACAAGACGGGCTTCTGGCGCTATCTCCTCGGGTTCCAGAGCCAAGCTGACGCCCAGGACCTTTGTCACCTTGGCCCTGACCTCGTCACTCCCGAGCTGAGTCATAGGCGCGCTCCTTCATTTCCACTTGAGTATCAATGAAACGGGTTTCCGGCCTGGGTCTTGGGGTTCTTCCGCGGGATACCCGACCGCTACGAGGGCGGCAATCTGCCAACCTTCGGGGACGTCGAGCAGAGCAGCCAGCCGCTTCGCCGCCACCAGCGGCGCGGTAGCGCAACAGGCGCCTATCCCCAGCTCTTCTGCCACGAGCAACATATTCTGGATGGCCATTGCCACGCTGACCAAGGCAGCATGAGACTCGAGGTCACGCATCCGTACGACCAGTGCTGGATCGGGCGGCTGGGCAAGAAGCAAGGACATTCCAGGAAGCGGCCGGAAGATCGGCACCACCAGCGCCGGCGCACCTCGCAATGAGACGAACTGGCGGGAGTAGGCGGTGAGCTCACCCTGGAACTCCTCCGCCACTTGAGCTTGAAGGAGCGCAAGCTCAGCCTCCGTCTCACGGGCGGCGGCCTCGATCGTCCCGGGGTCGCGCACCACAAGGAACCGCCAGGGTTGCTTGTTCGCCGCGGAGGGCGCGAGCCCGGCCGCTTCCACCAACCGCCGCAGCACCTCGTCAGGGACTTGATCGGGGCGAAACGCGCGGACTGTCCGCCGTCGGCGCATGAGCTCAACGATCATGCCAGTGCATAGCCCCCGTCGACATTGATGCACGCTCCGGTGACGCCCGCGCTGCGATCACCCAGCAGGTAGACGACGGCATTGGCGACTTCCTCGGGCCGGCAGAGCCGACCAAGCGGCGTGCGGCGAATGATCTCGTCGCCCGCAAGCGCCTGGCTGGCTTCGAGCATGTCAGTTGCCACCGGACCTGGCTGCACGCAGTTGACGCGAATGCCCTTTCGGCCATATTCGCAAGCCAATGCTCGAGTGAAGGCCAGTAGTCCACCCTTGGCCGCGGCATACACTGACTGGCCGCGCGTGAGGCGCTGGGTCACCACCGACCCAATGTTGATGATGCTCCCTCCCCGCTGCTCCAGCATTCGGGGAATCACTGCTCGGCAGCACAGAATAGGCCCCAACAATGCCGATTCTAGTTGGCGGCGAATCTCTTCCTCGGCGAGCACTGGAAGGAGCCCAGAGTAATTTTCAGCAGCGTTATTCACCCACCCGTCGATCCGGGGGACCTTCTCGAGGAAGAGGCTGATGCCCCCTTCGATTTCTCGCGGCGACGTGGCATCGAACTCCAAGAGCACAGGTAGGTGTGGCCCGGTGTCCGCGATTCTGGCAGCCACGTCCTCGGCGCCTGAACGGTTTCGGAGATAGTTGATCCCGACTACGGCCCCTTGGACACCAGCTTCCAAGGCGATGGCGCGGCCAATGCCTCGCGAGGCCCCGGTGACAAGGACGTTCTTGCCCTCAAGCATGGGTCACCCCTGAGCCGACTCGTACCACAAGGACCGCATTTTGCCCTCCAAACGCGAAGGAGTTCTTCAGGACATACTCTACCTCGCAGGGGCGAGCCGAACCGGGGACATAGTCCAGATCGCAGGCGGGGTCGGGATTCTCGAGGTTGATGGTGGGATGCACATAGCCGCTGTTGCAGCAGAGGACTGCGGCTATCGTTTCCACTGTACCTGCTGCCGAAATCAGGTGGCCTATCATCGACTTCGTGGCGCTGACTGGCACCTGCCGGGCCTTGTCTCCAAGAAGCCGGCGGATGGCCATGGTTTCCACCGGATCATTCTTGCAAGTGGCGGTCCCGTGGGCGTTGACATACGAGATGTCCGCGGGCGAGAGGCCCGCCGAGTTTAGCGCCCGCTCCATCGCGAGCAGGGCGCCACGTCCTTCAGGATGCGGGTCACTCACCGAGAACGCGTCAAACGAATTCCCGTACCCAACCACCTCGGCGTAAATTGGCGCCTTCCGCCGCTTGGCATCCTCAAAGTTCTCGATTACCAGCATCCCTGCTCCCTCGCCAAGGACGAAGCCGTCGCGCTCGAGGTCGAACGGCCGCGAGGCCCTTTCTGGCTCGTGATTCCGGGTTGAGAGGGCGCCCAGCCTGCAGAAGCCGGCCAGGCCCATTGGGTTCAACATGGAGTCGGTGCCGCCAGCCAGGACGAGCGACGCCTCCCCGCGTCGTATCAAGCGGAACGCATGCCCGATCGCATCGGTCCCGGCCGCACAGGCGGAAATGTGGATCGCATGGGGAGAGGGCAGCCCGAACCGGATGCCCAACGTTTCGGCGCACCAGTCCGCCGGCGTTTGCAGAAAGTCGGCTTGACCGCACGCCTCGGGTGGGATGTCGTACGCGTTCTGGTTCAGCCGGATCAGGTCGTCGAGATCGAAGAGCTCGAGTCCGATGCCGAGGCTCAGGGCACGACGAGTCTCGGGAAGCTGGCCACGGCCGTCCGGGTCCAGGCCGGCGTTCACCAGCGCCGAATGGGCGGCTTCCAAGGCGAAGAGGATCTTCCGGTCCTTGAACCCCCCAAAGCTCGGACGGCTCTCCCCAGCGATCCGTGACGGCAGCGTGGCGGCGGGGAACAAGCTCAACGGGCGAATCCCCGATTTTCCCGCGAGCAGACCGTCGCGGAAAGCAACCAGGTCATTGCCCAATGGAGTCACCACTCCCATGCCCGTTATGACCGCACGATTCACGCTGCCCCCGCGGCCACCGGTGCGACCCGGTGCCATGTGCTGCCAACTCCGCCCTCGCGACCCCATGCGTGGTGATAGGAGGGGCTTCCCCCAGCAAGAAACGCCGCCACACCGAGGGGCAGCTCGGCCGCCCCAAAGCCAGGATTCAGACCCCGGGCGCCCGCCTCCGGGGCATCGCCGAGATGCTCGGTCCAGACGTCCAGCCGACACAGGGGCGTACGCCTCTCACGACGAGCCGTTGACTCTCTCTCCAGCACCAGAAAGGCGGCGGCATCTGCCAATGACCTGGGCCCATCCGGCGATGTCTTGCGATGGTGATGCGCCACCAGGAGGTTGGTCTGGTCGGCGACTCCGCCTACGAGCGCCAGGGAGACACTTCCTTCTCGCAGGCGCTGGACCGCTTCACCGAGAGCAAGGTAGAGCTGGGGCGTCCCCGGATAGGTGAGGAAGTACTCACCCTGGATGCCGAAATTGACCGCCAGATGATGGGCCGTCATGTTTGGCAGACAGGTGAAGGCTCTGATCGGGTTGATCGAGGAGTAGGCCTCTGTGCTGAATGCGTCCATTGAAAAGCGACCGCCAGATTGAGAGAGCACGCAGAGGCTCTCGGCTTCGTCACGTTCGAAAGGAATGTACCCGACGCAGAGGAACAGCCCGGCGCCGGCGCCAGCGTTCCCAGCCACGAGGCCTGCAGTGGCGAGAGCCTTGCCAGCTGCGGACACCGCCAGCCGATCTTGTCGGCTCATGAACTTGAGGGACTTCCGGCTCTGCAGAAAGTCCAGCGGCCGACAATCGTGCGGGAATGCCTCACCCGTCCTGGCCTGCCTCGTCCCCAGGAGGCAAGCCCATGCCTCCTCGGAGGTCTCCCAGCCGACCGCACTGAGAACTACAGGATCGGAGTCTGCAGTGCCAGGTGTCGGGTCCATATCCGGTAGCACATTCTCCTCTGCTGGTGGATCGCCTCGAGGTCCAGCTCCTTCATGATGAACGTCAGGGTCCCCTGGGCCACGCGTTCGCTTCCGCACTGCACGTGACCATGAACCTTGGCAGCATCTTCAATCGTGGGTCCAAGCTCCGCCCGGATGAGGAGCTGGTCGCCCGGTTCGGCAATCCGATGGAACTTGACCTGGTCCACCTGCGCGAGCAGCGCCCGGCGAACCACCGTCGGCGTGTTGAGCGACATCTCGAGCAGAAACCCGCCGAGCTGGGCCATCGCTTCGATGATGAGGGCGCCGGGGAAGACCGGATAGTCGGGGAAGTGATCCTGCAGGATGTCTTCCGAGAGGCTGATGCTCTTTACCCCTTCAGCGCTCTCTCCCGGTGTCAGCGCCGTGACGCGGTCGATCATGTAATAGCGCATGGCAACTCCTTCCGTCCGGGCGTCCAAAGGCGCCTAGGCAGAATCAGCCCGAAGGCTGGTGAACGCTCGATTGAGCCAGGTCAGTACCAGGAAGAAGGCTCCAAACCCTGTGGCCATGACTATGCGATAGATGACGATCGAGCTGAAGAGTGCTTCCCAGCCTTCATAGACTCGGAAGGCCGCATTGACGTTCAGAACCGGGTCGGTGAAGAGCCGGGCGAGGAGTTGCAGAAACGCTCCAAGGGCGAGAGCGAGAACCCAAGCGTAGCGTGGATAGCGGTGGAACCTCATGCTCAGAGCCCCGGCCAGCAGACCGCTGGTGTGGAACACCAAGCCGCTCGGTTCCCAGTCGGAGGTGCGGATTGCGTAGTGGAGCCACAGCGGAAAGCCACCGACAACCCAGCAGAACCCAGTCCCGGTCAGAAGCCCCGATCGGGTCAGGATGCCGACGCTCAGGAGGAAATTGGCCGCGTAGCAGACGAAGAACAGGTACTCGGGGTTGAGCTTCACGATCGTGTACGCCCCGTGCCAGATCAGCGCGGCGAGTGGCAGAAGACCCCAACCTGGGTGAGCCCGGATGTCGAAGAGCCCGACGCTGCGCATGGCCTCGCGCGGCATCACAGTCCGCCGTCCAGGACCACCGCCTGGCCAGTCAAGTACGTATTGCGGGGACTGACCAGGAAGGCCACGACTCGCGCGATCTCCGAAGCCGTCCCGACCCGGCGCAGAGCGCTGTGGCGAAGGTAGTCCTTCATGAGCTCCTGACTGAGGTAGCCGGCGATCCCGCCCGACAGGATGCCCGGCGCCACGAGATTCACCAGGATTCCCGCCCGGCCTAGCTCTTTCGACAGTGATTGGGTCAATCCCCACAGAGCCGACTTGCTGCACGCATAGTCAGGAGGAGACGGCACCGGCTTGACCCCGTCGACGGAACCCACGATCGCGATCCGCCCCCCGCCGCCGGCGGACATGATCCGGCTCGCTTCCTGGCAGGCGAAGAACACACCTCGAACGTTGACGGCCATCAGCGTGTTGAAGCCAGTGGGAGTGATCTCGAAGAAGCCGGGTTGATGGCCAGTCCAAGGCTGCCCGGTGGCTAGCCCGGAGGCCACGACCAAAGCGTCGAGACCCCCAAGCACCTCCTCGGCTGAGCGAACGACCTGGGTCACGTTCTGGAGGTCTTCGAGGTCCAGGGCAAAGGAGTGGGTCCTATGCCCCGTATCACTCAGGGATGCGCTCAGCTCCCCGGCGCGTCCAGCTCCATGGTGGCACGTGAATGCCAGCCTGCTGCCCCCCGCAACAAGCTCCCTGCAGATCTCAGCCCCAACGTGGCCGCTGCCGCCAATGACCAGGACGCGGGTTGGATGGTCCGTGCCAGAGGCCACTACAGACCCCCATCCATCGTCAGCGTTCCGCCGTTCATGTAGCTGTTCAGGTCTGAGACCAGGAAAGCAGCAGCCTCACTCACCTCCTCGAACGTTCCCACCCGCCCCAACGCGCAGTGCTTCAGGTACTCGTCCAGGCGGTACTGAGGCAGGCTCAGGCCGACGCCGCCCTCCAGGATGCCAGGCGCCAGGCAGTTGACCGTGATTCCATAGCGTCCGACCTCTTTGGCCAGCGCCTCGGTGAAGCCCTTGACGCCGGCCTTGCTGGCTGCATAGTGGACCGGTGCCTCGAGTGGCCGGATGCCTGCAACCGAGCCGATATTCAGGATTCGGCCCGATCGGCGCCGGAACATGCCGCGCAGCACCAGACGGGTCGTGAGATAGGTCCCCTTCAGATTGATGTCGACGAGCTCGTCCCAGTCCTCCTCTTCCAGCAATGCTATCGGCAGGACCCGAGAGACGCCGGCGTTGTTGACGAGGATGTCAATGCCACCCCACTCCGCTTCGCAGCGAGCCACCAGTTGGCCCATGCTCTCCCGGTCGAGCACCGAGGCGCGTGCGGATACAACAGGCCGACCATGCACGCTGACTTGGTTGACGGTTTCGCCTGCGCCCTCCTGGTCAGTCGAGTAGGTGAACGCCACCGAAGCGCCCTCACGGGCGAAGACGACACAGAGAGACCGACCCAACCCGCGAGACCCTCCGGTTATCAGGACCCTCTTTCCTTCAAGCCACAAAAGGGCTCTCCTCTTTGTCGCGGTGAAAATGGTTGAACGAGCAGACCGGCATGATTCGGCCGCCAGGACGAGGGTAGTGGTGACAGCACTTCATCACTCGTCCCAGGTCGAAGGTGTCTGGATCCATGTAGTGATGGATGAAGATCGACTTCGCCTGGCGCTCTGCCGCCCGCGCCATGCGTCGGAGATCATCGCTGGCCGAAAGGAAGATCTCTTCCAGCGCCCTCTTGAGGGCTCCGGTGATGAGGTCGCTGTTCGGAATCTCCCCGTTCGTGCTCCAAAGCTCATGAATGATCTCGTGAAGCGAGTCCTCTAGCTGCTCGTCCGGCTCCAGGGTGGCCGATTGGCTGAGGACGCCCAGGTATCGCCGCATCTCCACGAACCTGGGGAAGGGAAGATGACTGCCATCCTCGAGGCGGAGAAGATAGGTGAGAGATACGCATTCAGGATTCGGGCAGGGGAGTGGAAAGAAATCGTCCATCCGCAACTGCCCGCCTGTCTGCTCGGCAAGCGCGCGAATCACGCCCGGAACAGTGATGCGGTGTTTGGCGAAAAAGGCCCTATCCTCAGCGTGGACGGGCATGGCCAGGGGCTGGATCACCAGCGACAGGACATGATCGTCTGCCAGGAGTAGGTCCACGGCGCGGCCCAACTGGTGGTCGTTCACGTCTCTCGCGGCGACGAAGATGAGTTGGACAGCTACACCGGCCGCGTTGAGGTTTGCCAAAGCTCTTTGCTTCACATCCCAGAGCGGTTGCCCGCGAAGGCGGGAATACACCTCGTCATCAAACCCATCCCACTGAAGCAGTACGTAGACACCATTTTCAGCCAAACGGCGACAGAAAGCCGGGTCATCGGCCAGG
>JAKAEN010000058.1 GCA_021818355.1 Actinomycetes bacterium
AGCGACGAAGCCAGCCCGCGGGCTGGCTCGGGGTTCACCAACAGGACCTCGTCCTCCAGGACTCCGTCAAGTTCGACCGCACCGGCCACCACCGCCCGGCGCGCAATTCCCGAGCGGCGCATGGAGGCCAGGGCGTGGCTGACCAGCGGTGCGCCCCGAAAGCCCGCCATGAGCTTGTGGGCGGGCCCGCGGAAGCGGGTGCCCAGGCCCGCGGCGAGCAGCACCCCCACCACTCCCCCGCCTTCGTCCTCCGCCATCCCTAGGGCCTCCCCACACTCTCGAGGCCGGCATGTATCGGCCCGGAGGCCTCGCGCAGCGAGCCGGCGGGGCGCTTGGAGCGAAGCGCGATGATCTCGGCCATGATGGAGACCGCGGTCTCCTCCGGGGTGCGCGCTCCGATATCGAGCCCGATCGGCCCCATTACCCTGTCCATCGCCGCCGGGTCCACGCCCGCCTCCACCAGGCGCTTGGTACGCTCGTCGTGAGTCCTGCGCGAGCCCATGGCGCCGATGTAGCCCACCTTGGTGGCGAGCGCCGAGGAGATGGCGGGAACGTCGAACTTGGGGTCGTGGGTGAGGACGCAGACGGCGTCACGCGGGCCCAACCCGGCACCGGCCCGGGCCAGATAGCGGTCGGGCCAGTCGACGGCCACCTCGTCGGCCATGGGGAAGCGCTGCCTGGTGGCGAAGAGGGGCCGCGCATCGCAGACGGTGACGCGGTACCCGAGCAACTTGCCCACGCGCGCCAAGGCGGCGGAGAAGTCGACCGCCCCGAAGATGATCATGCGCGGCGCGGGCGCATAGACCTCGTAGAGTACCTCCACCTCGTCCAGCTTGGCCTGCCCGTTGCGCCCGTAGTGGCGCACCATGGTGGAGCCCGCCGCCAGCGCGCCCGCGGCGTCGCGGACCATGACGGAGGCAAGCTCGGGATTTCCTATGTCGCCGTGGACGGCCCCTTCGCCTTCGATGAGCAGGCTGGCCCCCGGCGCCGGCAGCGGCCCGAAGACCTCATAGGCGTTCACGCCCTCGGCCGAGACCGCCATACCGTCCGCCGCCACGGTCGAATCGGCGGCCGAGACCACGGTGGCGCGCACGAACGGCGTCTCGGCGCGAAGCAGCTCGAGCATCAGGGGGTAGAGCCCGGGAGTCTCTGGGTCGATGAGGATCTTTAAGGTCCCGCCGCAGGTGAGCCCGACCGCAAAGGCCTCGTCGTCGGAGTAGCCGAAGACCGATACCGTTGGACAGGCCTCCCCCGCGCCCAGCGACAGCTCCATCCTGGCCCCGCTTTCGGTCACCACCTGGGTGACGCCCATCAGCGCCAGCGCCTCCTCGACCACCGCCCCCTCGACGCAGCCACCGGAGACCGATCCGGAGACCTCGCCCAGCTCGTTCACGGCCATGGTGGCACCCGGCTCCCTCGGGGAGGAGCCTTCAGTGCCCACCACCCTGGCTATCGCCGCGCGCTTCCCTTGCGCACCCCAGCGAACCAGGTCCTCGAGAACCTCGACCGTAGCCATCTCAAGCATCTCAAAGCCTCCCGGCCAACAACTGCAGAGCCCCCGCGCGGTGCCTCGCCGCCAAGGCGGCGGGCACCACACCAAGGCAAACCTCGGGCATCCCTAGGCCATCTCCAGAACGGCTGCCAGCCGCCGGAGCGCATCCAGGGAATGCCCTTCCACGAATAGATCAACATGCGGAAGGGCCGCAGCCATCCCGCGCGCCAAAGGCGCATAGCCCTCGTGCGCCTTGAGCGGATTCACCCAGATGATCCTGCGGGCCACACGGGAGAGCCGCTCCATCTCCCGCCCCAGCTCGCCGGGGTCGCCCCGGTCCCAGCCGTCGGAGAGGATGACCACGTCCGCCCCGCGGGCCATGCCGCGCACCCCGTATCCGGCGTTGAACTCGCCAAGAGTTCCCCCGAGCCTCGTCCCGCCCGCGTAGTCCGAGACCCTGGCCGAGAGCTCGGTCAGGGCGCGGTCGGGGTCACGCCAGGCCAGCTCGCGGGTGACACGCGTGAGCCGGGTGCCGAAGGTGAAGACCTCGACCTTGTTGCGTGCCACCACCGAGGCGTGCGCGAAGCGCAGCAGCGCCCGCGCGTATGGCTCCATGGAGCCCGAGACGTCCAGCACGAAGACGACGCGGCGCAGCTGGGTGCCCGGGCGCCGGTAGGCGCGCTCGATGGGCTCCCCGTAGCGCTCGATCGCCTTGGCCACAGTGCGCTTCATGTCCATGCTCTCCGGGCGCCGCGAGCGGATCATGCGCCGGGAGGACCGGGGGCTGCCCCGGAGGCGCATCAGGTCTATCAGCTGATAGAGCTGGTCCAGCTCGACCCGGGTGCACTTGGCAAAATCCTTCTTGGAGAGCACCTCCCGGGCCGAGAAGCGCAGCACGCGCTTCTCCCCCTCGTCCGGCTCGCTCTCGCCTCCCTGATCCTTGTCGCCCTCCTCGCCGATGTCGATGTAGAGGGTCTCCTTGGTGCGCGGCTGCTCCTCGTCCGAGCCGGAGTCCGGCCAGGCGTTGTCGAAGAAAGCGGAGAAGGCCCGCTCGAAGCGAGGGGTGTCCTCGACCCGCTTGACCAGCGTCGCACGCGCGACGTCGTGCACCAGCGGCCTGGTGCCCATCCCGACCAGGTCCAGCGAGCGCACGAAACTGGAGAGCGAATCCGGATCGGCCTCGGCACCGAAGGCGCGCAGGTGCCGTCCGAAGGCTGCTGCCATCTGATAGGTGTCGGCCACGCAGACCTCCTTGCGACCTAACGGGCCCTGGCCACCGCCAGGCGGATCAGCTCCGAGACGTCCTGGCCCTTGGCCTTCTCGGAGTCCTCCTTGTACTTGACCACGGAGGCGAGACTCTGGGCGAAGAGCTCCTCGGTCATCTCGGCGGCCCCGAGCGCCTGCAACGACCGGACCCAGTCGATGGACTCGGCCACGCCCGGCGGCTTGAAGAGGCCCATGGAGCGCAGCTGCTCGGAGAGTACCGCAACCTCCTTGGCCAGGATCTCGCTGGCACCCGGAACCCGGGTCATGATGATCCGCACCTCGGTCTCGAAGTCCGGATGGTCCACCCAGTGGTAGAGGCACCGGCGCTTGAGGGCGTCATGAAGGTCGCGGGTGCGGTTGGAGGTGATGATCACCACCGGGGGCACCCGGGAGACGATGGTGCCGAGCTCGGGAATGGTGGCGGCGTAATCGGAAAGCGCCTCCAGCAGGAAGGCCTCGAACTCGTCGTCGGCCCGGTCGAGCTCGTCGATGAGCAGAACCGCCGGGAGCGGGCGCCCGTCCGCGCTGGGGAGGGTATCGCCCGAGCCGATGGGGTCGAGGGCGCGAAGAAGTGGACGGCGGATGAGGAAGCGATCGGAGTAGAGCTCGTCCTCGATGCTCGCCTCAAGCTGCTCACCGTGGGATTGGCGGACCATCTCCACGGTGCGCAGGTGAAGCAGCTGCCCTGAGTAGTTCCACTCGTACAGTGCCTGCGAGGCGTCGATGCCCTCGTAACACTGCAGGCGGATGAGCGGCGAGCCGAGCAGGCGCGCCAGCGTCTTGGCCACCTCGGTCTTGCCCACCCCCGCTTCGCCCTCCAGGAGCAGCGGGCGGCGCAGCGCAAGCGCCAAGTAGATCGAGGTCGCCAGCGACTCCGAAGCGATGTAGTCAGCCTCGGCAAGGCGCCCGGCCAGTTCGGCCGGGCTGCCTATTCCGAGTTGGGCGCAGACGGAGGGCAGCTCCTCGGAGCGCTCCTCGGTCAGCTTGCCACCTTGGGCCAATGCCACTCCAGACCTAAGCGGACGCCTCCTGCAGCGCACGGCGTACGAGCACGCTGGCCAGGTGACGGCGATAATCGGCCGAAGCGTTCAGGTCGGAAGGCGGATCGATCCCCTCTGAAGCGAGGTTCGCGGCCTCCTCGATCGAGGCTCCCTGGTTGATGGCGTTCTCGCTGGCGGAGGCGCGCAGCGGCGTCGATCCCATGTTTACCAGGGATATTCTAGTTGACCCGTTGCGCACCACAGCGACCCCGACTATCGCCCAGTCCTGGGCGCGGCGGTTGAACTTCTTGTACGACCACCCGCCGGAGACCTTGGGCACGCGGATCTCGGTTAGGACCTCGCCCTGGGCAAGGTCCGTCTCGAGGAAGCCCTTGAAGAAGCTGGTGGCGGGAACCGTCCGCTCTCCGGAGGCGCTTCTCACCACCATGGTGGCGTCGAGAGCCAGGACCGCGGCCGGAAGGTCAGAGGCGCCATCGCCGTGGGCGATGGAGCCGCCGATGGTGCCCCGGTGGCGCACCGCCGGATCGCCGACCTCCCCGGCCACGTGGGCCAGGATCGGCACCGACTGCTTGAGCACGGAGGAGGTCTCCAGGTCGCGATGACGGGTCAAGGCCCCGATCGCCACGTGGTCGCCACGGTCCTCGATGAAGTCGAGCTCCGACAGCCGGCCTATATCCACCAGGGTGGAGGGCGCGGCCAGGCGCAGCTTCATCAGCGGCAACAGCGAATGCCCGCCGGCGATCAGCTTGGCGTCCTCCGAGCCGTCAAGGATGGAGATGGCCTCGGCGACACTGCCGGCGCGGACGTAATCGAATGCGGATGGGAACATCTGGAAAATCCCTTCGTCTAATCCTGTGCAGTTCTCAGTGGCGCGTCGCGGCCGAGATGGCCCGCCAAACACGCTCGGGAGTGGCCGGCATCTCGATGTTCGTGATGCCGAGGTGGCTGAGAGCGTCCACGATGGCGTTCATCACCGCCGGCGTCGAGGCGATGGTTCCCGCTTCGCCGATTCCCTTGACCCCGAGGGGGTTGGTGGGGCTCGGCGTAACGGTCTCGCCCAGCTCGAAGGAGGGGAGCTCCGCGGCCGAGGGCACCAGGTAGTCGGCCAGGGTGGCGCTGATGAGGTTGCCCGCCGAGTCGTAGGAGGCCTCCTCGAAGAGGGCCTGGGCCACGCCTTGGGCTATTCCCCCGTGCACTTGCCCCTCGATGATGAGCGGGTTGACGCGGTTGCCGCAGTCGTCCACGGCTTGATAGCGGATGAGGTCCACCTTGCCGGTCTCCGTGTCCACCTCCACCACCGCGATGTGGCTGCCGTAGGGGAAGGTGAAATTCGGCGGGTCCCAGGAGACCGAGGACTCCAGGTTGGGCTCCATGCCGTCTGGGAGGTTGTGGGCGGTGAAGGCCTCGAAGGCCGCCGCCGCAAGCGGGAAGGCGCGGTCGGGCGAACCCTTCACGGTGAAGACGCCCTCGGCGTAGTCGAGGTCCTCCTCGGCCACCTCCAGCTGGTGGGCGGCGATCGCCTTGGCCTTGTCGAGCACGCGCTCGGTGGCGATGTGGATGGCCGAGCCACCCACGGCCAGCGAACGCGACCCGTAGGTGTCCATCCCGTAGGGGGCGATGGCCGTATCGGAGTGCAGGACCTCGATGTCCTCGAGGGGCACGCCCAGCTTCTCGGCCACGATCATCGACCAGGCGGTCTCGTGCCCTTGGCCATGCGGGGCGGTTCCCGTCACCACCTGGATCTTGGAGGTTGGCAGGATCCTCACCGTCGCCGCCTCCCAGCCGCCCGCTCCGTAGTTGAGCGAGGCGAGCACCCGCGAGGGGGCCAGGCCGCACATCTCAACGAAGAAGGAGATGCCGATGCCCAGCAGCTTCCTGGACCCCGCGTCGATGCGGAGCTTCTTCTCGGCCAGGAGCTCGTCCATGCCCAGCATGTCGAGGGCCTTGTCGAAGTTGCTCATGTAGTCGCCGGAGTCGAAGACCAGGCCCGCCGAGGAGCTGTAGGGGAACTTCTCCTTGGGAATGAAGTTCCTCTTGCGTATTTCCACAGCGCTCACCCCGACCTCGCGCGCCAGGGCGTCCATGGCGCGCTCGATGGCGTAGGTGGCCTCCGGGCGTCCGGCGCCGCGATAGGCATCGGTGGGCGTCTTGTTGGTGAAGACCGAGCGGCAGGTGAAGGAGTAGTTGGGGATGTCGTAGACCCCGTGGTAGAGGAAGGCGCCGAGCAGGGGGATGCCCGGGGTCACCAGCTGCAGGTAGGCGCCCATGTCGGCAACCAGGTTCACCCTGACCGCGGTGACCTTCCCATCGGAGTCTGCGGCCAGCTCGATGTTCTGGATCTGGCCACGGCCGTGGATGGTGGCAACCGCGTTCTCGGAGCGCTCCTCGGTCCAGCGCACCGGGCGCCGGAGCTTGCGCGCCAGCGCGAGCGCCAGCACCTCCTCGGCGTAGACGTTCAGCTTGGAGCCGAAGCCGCCGCCGACCGAGGGCGCCACCACGCGCAGCTTGGTCTCCGAGATGCCCACCGTCAGGGCCAGCATCACCTTCAGGATGTGGGGAACCTGGGTGGCAGAGTAGACGGTGAAGTCTCCCCCGAAAGGCGCAGGCACCACCGCCACCGAGCGGGGCTCCATGGCCGAAGGGACCAGGCGCTGCTGGATGTAGCGCTCCGACACCGTGTAGGCGGCCTTGGCAAAGGCGTCGTCGACGGCGTCCTTGTTGGGGATCAACTCCCAGGTGTAGCTGAGGTTGGTACCTATCTCGGAGTGGATCACGTTCGAGTCGGCGAGGGACTCCTCCAGCTCGAGTACGGGATCTAGCTCCTCGTAGTTGACCTCGATGGCCTCGAGCGCGTCGATCGCGGCGGTCTTGGACTCGGCCAGCACCACCGCCACGCCGTCGCCGACGTAGTTGACCTTGCCATTGGCCAAGGGGAAGTGGGCGGGGTTCTTCATGTCCGCAGTCACCGGCCAGGCACAAGGCATGGGGCCTGCCCAGTCGTCCTTGAGGTCCTGGTAGGTGTAGACGGCCACCACGCCCGGGCGCGACTTGGCGGCCGAGGTGTCGATGGAGGCGATTCGCGCGTGGGCCACGGTGGAGCGCAGCACGGCCATGTGCAGCGCGCCCGGTATGGCCAGATCGTCGGAGAACTTGGCCTCCCCGGTCAGGAGCTTTGGATCCTCCCGGCGCAGCACCCGCTGGCCGAGAACCTTGGACCCGCTGGTGGTCTCGGTTGTCGTCATCTCACATCACTCCCCCATGGCTTGCGCTGCCGCGAGTACCGACTTGACGATGTTGTGGTAGCCGGTGCACCGGCAGAGGTTCCCCTCCAGTCCCAGGCGAACCTCGGCCTCGGTGGGATGCGGGTTCTCCTTGAGGAAGGAGGTGGCGGCCATCACCATTCCCGGAGTGCAGAAGCCGCACTGCAGGCCGTGGTTCTCCTGGAAGGCCTTCTGCATGGGATGCAACTCGCCCTCCGCCGAGGCCAGGCCCTCGATGGTGGTGATCGCCTGCCCGTCGGCCTGCACGGCCAACATGGTGCAGCTCTTCACGGCCTCACCGTTCACGTGCACCGTGCACGCGCCACATGATGAGGTGTCGCAACCCACGTTGGTGCCTGTCAGACCTACATGGTCTCGGAGGAAGTGGACGAGGAGTGTTCTCGGCTCGACGTCCCGGGAGACGGTCTGGCCATTAACCGTCATTGTCACTTGCATACGGCCCCCCTATGGCTGGCTTGGAAGACAACGAGGCTAAAGCTAGCAAAGAAGTCCAGGCTCCGGATTGAATACCAAATCTTCCTGCACCTTCATCGTTTCCGATAGCGGAGCCAAGGGGTGCGGGTGCACGGCGCCCGGCTCTATTAGCTTGATGGACGATGACGCTGATACTGCGGGCCAAGAGGGTGACGCTGCGCCCCTTGCGCGAGGCGGACTTCGAGGCGTGGAACGAGGTCCGCACCCGCTGCGGGGAGTGGCTGACGCGTTGGGAGCCGCTGCCCCCCGAGGGCTACGGAGACCCCAACGGGCGCCGTCTTTTCGTCTCCCGCTGCATCTCGAGGGAGCAGGAGGCCCGCATGGGGACCTCCTACGCCTTCGGGGTCTTCCTGGGCGGCCGCTTCGTCGGCGAGGCCAACCTCTCGGCCATCCAGCGCGGCCCGGTGCAGAGCGCCAACATCGGCTACTGGGTGGACATGGCAGAAGCCGGCAAGGGGCTGATCCCCGAGGCCTGCGCCGCGCTCTTCCGATTCGCCTTCGAGGAGCTCCGCCTCCACCGCATCCAGATCAGCATCGTGCCGCGCAACGCGGCCAGCCTGCGGGTGGTGGCCAAGCTTGACCTGCGCAAGGAGGGGCTCGCCGAGCGCTACATCGAAATCAACGGCAGGTGGGAGGACCACAACATCTTCGCCATCACCATCGAGGAGTGGCAGGCCAAGCGCCGCTTCTACATGGAACGCTTCCTGATCTGAGCCCGGCCCCCAGACCTAGGCCTCCACTAGTGCGCTTTGCCGACGACGGTGATATGTTTGGGGCATGGCAGACGAGATGTATCTGCGGGCCGGCGACTCCGATCGCGAGCGTGTGACGGCGTTCCTCTCCGGCTCGCTCGAGCACGGCTACATCGACACCAACGAGCTCGCCGAGCGCCTCGACAAGCTCAACGCCTCCAAGACCTACGCGGACCTGCTTCCGCTGGTCCAGGACATCCCCGGCGGCAAACAGGTGGTCAGGGAGATCTCCGCCCGCCATCGCCGCACGGAGCCCGGCCTGGTCTCCCCGGTCGGCCCGGCGGCTCCGGTAGTACGCCGGCCCCGCCACCGTGGCCGCGTCGCTCTAATCGCCTTGGCCGTCTTCTTCCTCCTCCCCGCTCTGGGCGGGATGGCCTCCATGACCGCGAACATGGTCTTCGGAACGCTTCTCTCGATCGCAGTCCAGGTTGCGGCGGTGGGGTTCCTGGTCTGGCTGGTCCTGGCGGTGGCAAGGCCACGGCGGCGCCGCTTCTAGGGCGAGGGGAGCTCCTGGTCCACTACGGCCAGGCTCCAGTCGCACGCCGAGGAGACCTGGAAGTACCCGCTTGGGATCCTGGTGCCGGTCATGCGCCCCGACTGATAACCGCGCACCTGGAACGAGTAGCTCGCCACCTGGGCTCCCGCGGCTGAGAAGAGCGTGATGCGCAGCTGTTGGGCTCCCGGCTCGTCACGGCAGTCGGCGCTCCACGCCCCGGTCCAGGTGTAATCCAGCGGATGGACCCGCGAGTTGCGGGTGCCGCTTCCGGAGATGGTGACCACCGCCTTGCCCTTGGGAGGCAGCGAGTCGTTCGCCGCCTCCTTGGTCACCGGCTTGGCTCGCACCGCCGCCGCATGAAGAGCCACCGTCTTGTGGTGGAACGAGATCACCTGAGTTCCCAGTACGGCGGCAAGCGCCAACAGCACCGCCGCGGCGGCGAGGAGGCCAAGGTTCAGCGGGGTATTCCAGCGCGAACGAAGCTCGGGCTCCGGGGGCCCGCTCGGTGTGGAGGTGATCATAGGGAGTCAAGAAAATTCTAGCCCCCGAGCGGGATACGGCACTTGCCGGGGCCAATTTGAACGGCCCGCCCCCGATTAGGGAGCGGGCCGTCAATGGGGGAAGTTGCTACTTCTCCAACCATCGGCGGCCGGCTTTTCATCCTTTAGCGGAAATGTTTTTCGCACATTTTCAGGACCGGCCCTGGATCGCCCTCCAGACCGTCTCCGGAGTCGCCGGGATGGGAACGGTGCGCACCCCCAGATGCGAGAGCGCATCCACCACGGCGTTCCAGACGGCGGGCACCGAGCCGATGGTGCCGGACTCACCGATTCCCTTGGCGCCGAGCGGGTTGCGCGGGGTGGGGGTTGCGGTGTGGTGCACCTCGAAGGAGGGCATGGTGTCCGCCGAGACCAGGTGATAGTCGGCGAAGTTCGCAGTGAGCGGGTTGCCGAGCTCGTCGTAACGGACCTGTTCGTAGAGAGCCTGGGCGATCCCCTGGGCAAGCCCGCCGTGGATCTGCCCTTCGGCCAGCATTGGATTCAGTATGGTGCCGGCGTCGTCGACGGCCACCAGACGCACCAGGCGGACCTCGCCAGTCTCGGTGTCCACCTCCACCACCGCCAGGTGGGCCCCGAAGGGGTAGGTTGGGCCCTCCGGGTTGAAATCGTTCTCCGCAGCCAGCTCGACGCCCTTGGAGGCGGCCAGTCCTGCGATCTGGGCCCAGGTCACGAAAGGCTCAGGAGCGCCCGCCACATGTGCACCGTCGACCGCGGCGTCGAAGACGATATCGGCCGGGTCGGCCTCGAGATGGTCGGCGGCGACGGCGGCGGCGATCTTGGCCACCTCCAGGCTGGCCAGGTGTATCGCCGAGCCACCCACTTGCAAGGAGCGGGAGCCGTAGGTGCCGACTCCGCGAGCCACGCGGGCGGTGTCCCCGTGCACCACCTCGATGCGGCTCATCTCCATTCCCAGCGCATCCGAGGCGAGCATGGACCAGGAGGTGTCGTGGCCCTGCCCCTGCGGTGCGACGCCGGTGAAGACCCTTGCGCCTCCGTCCGGCAGCACCTCAACCCGGGCGAACTCCGGGCTCATCACCCCGTTGGTCACCTCCACATAGGTGGAGAGGCCGATGCCGAGCTGGCGCTGGGAGCCCTCGGCGCGGCGGGCGCGCTGAGCCGACAGCAGACCCTCGTAGTCCGCCACCTCCAGCAGCTGCTCGAGGTCGCGGCCGTAGTCGCCGGAATCGTATGAGCTGCCGGTAACGGTCATGTAGGGGAACTCCCCCGCCGGGATGAAGTTCCGGCGCCGGAGCTCGGCTGGATCGATTCCCATCTCGTCGGCCAGGGCGTCCATGGCCCTCTCGATGGCGGCGGTCGCCTCCGGGCGCCCCGCGCCGCGGTAGGAGACCACCGGCGTGGTGTTGGTGACCACCGAGAGCGAGCTGAACTCGCAAGCGGGGATGGCGTAGACGCCGGTGGCCATCATCTTGGTCAGGAAGGGCAGGAACGAGCCGACCATCGGATAGGCGCCGGAGTCCTGAACCACCTCCAACCGGTAGGCGAGAACCTTTCCATCCTTGTCGGCGCCGATGGTGAAGCGCTGGAGCTGGCCCCGGCCATGCCCCAGGCCGGTCATGCTGACCGAGCGGTTCTCGACCCACTTGACCGGTCTTCCCACCACGCGCGCGGCGTAGGCGATGAGAACCTCTTCGGGATAGACGCTTGCCTTGGCCCCGAATCCGCCTCCGACATCGGGGACCATGACCCTGACCTTGCCCGCCTCCACCGCCAGGGACTTGGCCACCACGTCGCGGTGGGTGTGGGGGACCTGGGAGGAGACCTGGAAAAGCAGCTCCTCGCCCTCCCAGCTCGCCAGAGCCGAGCGCACCTCCAGCGAGCCGGGGGCGAGGCGCTGGTTGACCAGCTCGCCACTGACCACCACTTCGCAGGCCGAGAAGAACTCGTCCGAGAGCGGCGCGTCCATGCGGAATGCGACGTTGGTGCCCGCCTCGGGGAAGAGCAGGGTCAGATCGCCCAGCGCCTCCGCCGGGTCGACCACGGCCGGGAGGGGGTCGTAATCCACCTCGATGAGCTCCAGAGCGTCCTCCACCAGTGCCGGGCTCTCGGCCACCACCAGGGCCACCGGCTCGCCGACAAAGCGCACCGTGCCGGTGGCCAGCCAGGGGCGTCCCATGGCCTGATTGAAGGTTCGGCCCGCGGCCATAGGGGAGAGATCTATCTCGGCGGCGGTCAGGACCGCCAGCACCCCCGGCAGCTCGCGGGCGGCCGTGGCGTCGATGGAGACGATGCGGGCGTGGGCGACGTTGGAGGTGAGGTACCCGGCGTGCGCCATCCCCGGGAGCGCCAGGTCTCCCACGTAGGTGCCGCCGGAGGTAAGTAGCTTGGGATCCTCCCTGCGCAGAACGCGGTTGCCCAGAATGCTCATGGAGCCTCCTCGATTAGCCGTCTTGACGCGGGCCAGATTAGCGCATGCGCCGGCATGAATGACGCCCGCAGGGGATCGGGCAGGTGCGCGATCCCGCGAAGAAGGCCCTCAGCCCTGGGATTGGCTCACGTAGCCGGTGGAGCCGGGATAGACCATGTCGAGCTCCTTCTTGGCGAGGTAAGCCACCTCGCGCAAGTCCTGGAGCTGCTTGATCTCGGCCTGTAGGGTGGCATGCACCTTGGTGGCGCTGGCCAGCTTGGCCTGGGTGGAAGCCAGCTGGGCACGCTCGGACCGATAGGCAAAGAGGGACGGGAGGATGAGGGCCACGGCCAGTACGATCGCACCGGCTCCCAGAGCGAGATAACCCCGCCGCACCCGGCGTGGAGCCGCCTCGGCGTAGAGATCGGTCACGAGCGAAAGCCTACCAGTGCCGTCGCGCCCGCCTCAAGGCCCTGCCTCACCAAGTCTCCTCAGAGCCTGTAGGGCTTGATCATGGAGCCGCCGCGGAAACGGGCGCGGCCGCCCAGCTCGCCTTCGATGCGAAGCAGCTGGTTGTACTTGGCGACGCGGTCCGAACGCGCCGGGGCGCCGGTCTTGATCTGGCCGGAGTTGGTGGCCACCGCCAGGTCGGCGATGAAGGAGTCCTCGCTCTCGCCGG